>CADBLZ010000014.1 GCA_902795675.1 uncultured Erysipelotrichaceae bacterium | reverse complement strand
AGACATTTTTCTCTGGAGCTGGTAAACCTTGATTTATATCAATGATGATATCTGATATATAACGATCATTAATAGTTTTATTTCTTAATAAACGAGATGCGATACGCATTGCATCATTATAGAATGTTTCTATTTCTTTAACAGTGTCTGTTTCTGGCATTTTTTTATTATGACTTTTTACATATAAATCACTGTAATTAGATAAATCTAATTTTGAGTGATAAAGTAACGGACAGTTTATTTTGATATTATTCCAAAAAGACATTGTTTCACTAGATGTTTCAATAGATTTGACCATTCTCTTTTCCATCGCTAATGCTAGTAACTCTCTTGAGTATTCATTTAATGCGTATACAGGTTTACAATTAAGTATTCTTTCAATTATGGTTTGAACATAATGCTTACTATAGTTTTTAGTTATTTCATCTAAGTAAGTTTGTAAGTAATTATCTGCGCGAATTGCTTCTGTCATGTTTTTCACCACCAAACTCGTAAAGTTTACCATAAAATGAGTTTTTTTTCAAATAAGGACGTAAAGTTTACATAAAAAAAGAAGATTACTCTTCTTTATTTATACATGATATCAACATCAACATAAGCGTTTATTCCAGGAACACTGGCTATACTAGATACTTGCCACATTTTTGCTTCTTTAGAGTAATCTAGTGGTTCTCTTGTATAATGAGCTAACCAAATTGGATAATCTGTTTTCATCCATACTTTATCTAAATAGTTTTTAGAACCATATAGCATTCCTTTATAACCAGCTTTTTCAACTGTATCCATAAAACTTATAGCATTATTAGTCAAGTTATAAAAAGATAAATGGAAGTCATTATAAAATGAGAAGTTCTCCCAGTCATAAGCAATTGGTAAGTCTAGTTCTTCGCCTGCTAGTGTATTTATAATCCATTCAGCATTTTCAATAGACTTTTCTTTAGAGTTAGAATATGTGTAGAAATACACGCCAACTGGTATACCTACTCTTTTAAAACCTTCTAGGTTTTGTTTGAAATATTTATCAACAAAGTAATCACCATTGATACCTTTTGTACCACCGATACGAATGATTACAAATTCTACACCAGCTGCTTTTACTTGGTCATAATCAATGTTACCTTGCCATTCAGATACATCAATACCGATACTAGTATGTTCATTTTTATATGTATCAATATATTCTTGAAATGGTCTTTTTGCTGGATTTTGATAAGTTGTTTTGGATGGTTGTGTAACATTTAATGTAAATGGCTTTTCAGTTACATTTCCAGCTTTATCTGTTGCTCTATAGATAACGTTATAACTACCAATTTGATTAGTGTTATATTCACCTACTATTTCACATAGAGGATTGTCATCTAAGTCATCACCACACATGATATCTTCTACTATGTTTCCGTTATAGCCAACCGTTACATTATATGAGTTACTTAACCATATTAATGGTGGTGTTGTGTCTTTTACTTCTATAGTATAAGAATACGGTACTTTTATATTTTCATCATTTATATATTCAAAAGATATTTCTACTTTACCTAGTTCATTAGTTGTTATTTTTTGATCTTGTATTAATTCACCATTTATACTTTCAATATAATCACTAATCTTTTTTTCTTCACCAAAGCTAGCAGTTAAATCTTGTTTTAGATTAACTATAATAGTAGCATTTTTTATTCTTTGTTCTTCTTTATGTTTTTTATACATCGGAATAAAGATAAAGTATGTTAAGCATGCTATTATGAGAAGGCATATGATTATTATGAAAATATAGATTGTATTTCTATTTACTCTTTTTGTTTTCATTTGGCTAGTTTTTCTAAGTTAGTTGTATCTACATAATAGTTTAAAGTATTAGCTTTATCGATGTAGATAACTACTGTTCTTATATTATTTACTCTTAGTATTTCATGAACATTAAAGTAAAGATCTTCTGAATCAAATGTATAAGTTAAATTATCTTGAGGATTAATGTATCTTATTCTTAAACGATATGGGTATTTGCCTTTGTATTTAGGAGCTAAACCATTAGTTATTACTTCTGTTATAGGAGCATTTATTAAGAACCCATTTTGTTTTATTAGTTTTATTCTTTTCTTTTGATTGTTATATCTTATTAATGGTTTAAGTGAATAAATATAAAAGATAATTGATACTAAGATAAGTATTATTGATAATATTAGATGTTCATTATGAATGATAATATCAGGATTATTCTTATGATACTTTATTTCTACTTTATCATTAACAGTTAAGTCTTTACGATTTAGTTTGATTATTTTTTCGTACTCTTTACTTTCAATGATATATGTTACAGTGTATGTTGTTGTATCTATAGGATGTTCTTTTACAGTGGCTTCTATTCTGATAGCATTATTTTCATCAATGTAATCTTTAATAATAAAGAAGATACCAACAATTATAAGAATAGTTGCTAGAATGACTAAGAAGGTATTTATAATATGTTTTTTTTCTTTAATATTATTTGATTTTAATGTATTTATAATATCTTTCATATAAAAGCCTCCTATTAGTTATTAACGATGATAACCGTTATCTTGTTTTTTCATTTCCTCTTTTTTGCGATTTAATAATTCTTGTGCATATAAGAGTTTTAGTTTAGTTGTATCTTTTGTTTTTTTAGCTTCTTGAATAGCATCAAATAATTCATCTTTAGTTACTACTTCATCATATGGATCATATACTTCTTCTTTAGGTTCTAAAGTCTTTCTTATTTGAGCTACTTCTTGAGGAGTTATTACTCTTGTTTTTTCTTCTTCGTAATATGTTTTACTAAGTTCTTTATTCTCTTCTTGATTATCTTTTAAACCTATATTGAATTCAGGTTTAAATTCAATAGTTGGATTCTTTTTAGGTTCATCATCGTCATCATCTTTTTTCTTTATTAAGATGAATACTATTAATAGTAATAAGCCTAATAGGATGATAAAACCAACACCTTTAAACCATGTTGTCCAAGGAATACCTAGGAATAATAGTATGTGAGGTGCTTTTTTTACTTTTAGATGATAAGTTTGAGAATTATTATCTTTATCAGTTACTCTTATTAATATATTATTAGTTCCCTCTTCTAATTCATCAGCACCTATTATTTCAACGTTTGCATCACTATTTTGAGGTGTTGCTTTTATTTCTATACTATTTACGTCTTTTGGAACACTTACTGTGTATTGGCTTTGATTTGGGTTAAATTGAGGGGATATTTTATAGTCACCAACTACTTCGATATTTGTTAATCTAGTATCAGCAAATACTGAAATTGGTAATACTATAAATAGTATTAATATTATTAATAATAAAGGTTTTTTATAGTTATTCTTTTTCATCACATTTACCCTCTATCCTACAATCATATTATACTATATATGAAAATAAAAAAGTAGAATAATTCTACTTTTCTTCTAATCCACAAGATATTATTGTTTCTATTCTGTAATCATCTTTGTCATATGGTTCTTCTGGTGTTATGATTACTTTTGTTTTTTCTCTATCACATGCTTCGTTTGTTTGACCATTAACTAATTTAGCAACTATTTCATCATTATCTGATGTCCATGAATCTAAGTTATTAACATCTATTTTGATGCCTGTTTTTTTGTAGTTTTCTAGTATCTTTTTATTAGTACCTTTTTTAGTTACTTGAGGCCAATAAAAGTTTTCGTAGAAGTCGATTGCTAATGATCTTAGGTTTTTTTCAATATCATGTTCAAATATATTTAAAGTTATTTTTGAAGAGCTTTCTTTCTTATTATCTTCTTTATTATTATTGTTATGTATTACTATACCAATGATAATAACTACAATAACGGCTATAAGTATTAATAGAATGATTAATCTTTTTTTATTAATTTTCATTTTAAGACCTCCTATGTATCTTTACTTAATGTTAGTTTAGCATTATTAATAAACTTTTACAATATTAGTGAATAATAAAAAAGAACTATATAAGTTCTTTTTATTCAGCAGCTATACCAAATGAATCTAATTCTTCTGGAGTACAAATAACTCTAATTTGCATTCTTCTGTTACCACATACGAATAAGCCTTCACCTTGGTTGTAGTAACGAATACTGTTTGTTTCAGATTCATTTAAGTCGATTAATTGTGCTAGATCTTCAGATGCTTGTTTCTTTAAGTTCATTACTAAGTAATAAGCAGCATTATCGAAGATTGCTTTACCATGCATGATTAAATTTGGTGCAGCGAAGTCAGTAGGTTGTTGTGTAATGATAATTGTACCTGAGTTATACTTACGAGATCTTCTTTGCATTTGAGCTAAGAATTCAGCACCTAATTCATTATGGTTAGATAATAATACGTGAGCTTCATCTACGCATAATACTGAAGTCATTGTTTTATCAAGACATAAGCCCCATGCGAATTTTAAGATATTGAAGAATAATGCGTTACGAATATTTTCATCACTATTCATTAATTCTTTAATATTGAATACGATAATATTACTATCTATTTTTAATGTTGTCTTACCACAGAAATAGTATCTTAATTCATTTATTAATGGTCTTACTTTTAGTTCAAGTCTTTCCATTACATCTCTTTCTCTAGTCTTATCTGGCATTGATAGAAGACGACCTTTGATTGTTGCATATACATCATCAAATGTTGGGAAGTCTTCAGAAGATAATTTTGAGAAGTCTGTATCAAAATCTATTTTGTAACGTTTATATGTATCTTGAACTACTTCACTAAACATTGTTAGAACATCTTCTTCAATAGATGGAGAATAATATTTCATGAATGCTTTTAGTGATTGTAATCCTCTAGTTAATACTGTATAACCTAAACCTTGTTGCAATTCTTCGTCATCAGCATCAGCAACGATTTCTAGTGGATTTATCATACCGAATTCGCCGCCCTTACCTAAGTCTAGGTAACTACCGCCAACGTTTCGACATAATGTTTCTTGTTCACCTTCTGGGTCAACACAAATTACTTTATAACCATTTCTAATATGGTTTCTAATTAGTAATTTAGCAGCAGTTGATTTACCACTACCAGATGTACCTAAGATGATAATATTAGCATTATTTCTATTATGTTCATTCTTTATTTGATATAAGAATTGGTTGAATAATACTACACCACCAGAGAAATCAACACCTAATAATGTAGAATTACCTGGGTCTTTTATACTATCAAATATAAATGGATACATTGCACTTATTGTTATTGATGGGATTGGTGTACCAATACGATCTTCTAAGTTTTGTTTTGGGAAGATTGGAATGATACTCTTTAGTACTTCTTCTTGTTCAAACATTAAAGAAATAGCACGCATTCCCATTGCATCTATATAACTTAAAACTTGTGTTTTAATCATTTCAAGTTCAGTTTCAGAATCAGCTGTTATCATGATGTGTAATTGAAAATCGAAGATGTGAGCATTTGTTGCAACTAACATTGAAATGAAGTTTTCTTGAGATTCATAATCTTGTCTAATACTTTCTTGTATAGTTTGATCATGTTCTTCTTGATAACGAACTTTTAAGTCCGCTATTTGTTTATTTAACATTTCTCTTAATGTAGAGAATGGTATTGGAATGTGTTTAGCTACTACTTTTACACCAGCAATGTTAGTTATATCAGATAACCAACCTTGAGTAATTGCTTTTGGGTAACTTATAACAGTTAGGATAGTAGCATACTTACCACTAATCATGAAGTCAGTAGGATTAAATTTTAAGCCCTTTGGAGCTATTTCACTCTTTAGATTCATGCTGACATCACCGTCCCAAAACTAGTTGTCATACCACCATTTAAGAAGTTATCAAGAATCATTCTAAGGTCTGCATTAGATGCTTGAGTTGAGTTAAGTTGAGCATTTGCTAAACCTGAAATCATATTTCTTAATCTCTTTTGAATGATATCTAATTTCTTTTCTTTAAAGATGATAAAGTATTCTGTATCTGTAACATTGTATTCAGCACCCATGAAAGCGTTTGCTTTTCTGATGTCTTGTAATATTAATTTTCGAATAGCACCATCAGTTGATTTATTATATAGAAGTTGTAATTGGCTTAAGTATAAATTTATATCAACTGGACGATCTGCTACTATTAACCAGAATTCAAAATCCATCATATTATAGAAGTTTTGTAATTGAAAGATTAAGTTATCTCTTTCACCTTGATCCATAATAAAGATATTCTTTGGTGATACTTTTATACCAGTAACATATTCACCATTATCTAGTTGAATCATACCATTAAGAATATTCTTTACTGGGATATATTCTTCAACATATTTTCCGGAATTAGCACTTTGTACTATTCCTTGACTATTCGTGCTTTGAATTATTGCCATATTTACTAACACACCAACCTCTCCAATAGAATTTTTTTCGACCTGAGTAGAAACGATACATGTTTCCTAAGAAACATCTAACGTTATGATAATTTGGTACTGGTAGTACCAAGAATCCGGTTACAAGTAACGGTATCAAACAAGATACTGTTAACATTGTATTATTGTAACCAGAGAATACTATCAAGAATATGATTGTCGAAATTATACCGACACTAAATAGTGCCAAATCTGATGGTCTAAAAAAGTTCAATATTAATTGACCTTTTTTAGAGTTCGCAGGAATCATATAGTTTCCATTATTATCCATATGTTATTCCCCTTTCCTATCTTTATTATTTTTTATCATCTTTTGATGCTTGAGCTTGAGAAGTAGCTGCACGGTCTTGTTGAGCAGCATCAGAAGCTATGTGAGAAGATTGAGATTCTTGATATCCTGAAGTATTTTTAAGTCCTTCTCTAGGTCCGCCATAAACAGATCCATCAACGTCACGTAATGCGTGTGGTTGATATGTGAATCCAGCAGAATCGATACCTTGAACATTAAGTTTAATTGAATCAGCATTATGTTCTAGAGTAGCGTAAGCTGTGTTATCAGGCTTGATTTCATAAACATCTGTAAGAACTTCATCGTTAACGTTAAGTTTACGCCAAGCTTCAGCTTCTTGAATAGCAACATTGATCTTAGATCCTTTAATTTGATTTTGAGCATTAATGAATGCTGCACGTTTAGCTTTTAATTCATTATTAGCAGCAGTTAAAACGTCGCTTTCAGAAATTACTGCACCAGTTGCATCTTCATATTGGCCAGTTGTTGCATTTTTAGTTATATGGTTAAGACCATGAACGCCATGTGCCTTAGCAATATTTAATGCGTAATCGATATTACCACTGTTGATAGCATCAACAACAGCTTTTTCCCATTTAGAACCATCTGCTTCTGCATCTGACATATCTCTAACAGTTTTTAATACATTAACTTTTTCAGTTACGTGAATTCTTCTTTGATATTCAGCATAACTATCTTCCATACCTAAGAAGCTCTTTGTAGCATTCTTAGCGCCTTCTACATACTTATTCTTTAAGTATGCTCCAACACCATCACTAGCAATTTCTTTATGTCTGTTAGCTTCTTTACTATATCTTTCTTTTCTATGTACAAGTGAATCATTAACAGTCTTTTCTTGAGCTTTACGCATATCTGCGAAGTTAGCAGCCTTACGACCATTCTTTAAACCCATAGCTACACCAGCAACAGCTCCACGACCAGCAGCTCCAATACCTCTTAGAACAGAAGCACCTTTACTTCTACCCATGTATCTTCCTTGCTTGTAACCAGCAATTGCACTCTTAGCAGCAAGTGATGTACCTGCGCCTAATGCACCAGCACCAGCGAAGAATCCACCATTTTTAAGTTTGTTCATTAAGTTCATATCAATTGAACCTTTTAAGCCTAAAGCGTCACTAATAAATTTTGGTGCAGTTCTCATGAATGCAACAATACCCATTATTAGAATAGCTTTAGCAACTACCAATTCAAACATTGTTAAACCAGCATCTGCTTCTGAATCTGTGAAGATACTGAAGAATGTTTCTAGATGGCAACAAATATATACACCAACGTAAACAACAGCAATTCTTACGAATACTTCAATAAATGTACTAACAATACCTTTTAAGTAGTTTTCTAATGCTGACTTTTGTTTTGGTACAACATGCATTACTAAAGGAATTGGAATTAACATTTGATAGATTGCTAGCTTCATTGCTCTTACAGCTAAATCAAAGCTGAATGTTAAGAAGCAATAGCAAACATATAAACCAGCAACTAAAGCAATAAAGTAATTATAACTAATTGCACCACCAAGTACTCCACCTTTACAAGGAGTTTTCTTGTCACATCTTTCTTTTTTATCTCCAGCGAATGCTTGGAAAATATTGAAATCATTTGTACTGGCTGCATAAGCATAAGCTTGAGCTAAATTAACATCTTTTAAGTTACCAGCTGCTTCTAGATCTTGTACTGTTTGAGCAGCATCAGCTTTGGCATCTTGATAAATAGCATAACCAGCACCGGCTACTAATAAAGCACCTGACAGGATCCAACCGACTGGATTCCATTCGTTAACAGCTGCAACAACTAAAAGTCCGGCACCTACACCACCAACAATGGCTCCACCGACTTCTCCAGCTCTATGTATAAATACATCATCATCTGCTAAGATTTGATCGGCAGGTAATGTGTCTGGATGTCCAGGTCTAAAGAATGCTTCCCACATCTGTTCAGCAAGAACACCACCACCGATAGTTGTTATTGCTTGGTTAGGATAGAATGTTCCTGAGTAACTTATTTGACCATTTGTTGTTTGACCATTTTGATCTGTTTGTGAAGTATCAATGGTAGTACTATACTGTGCGGATAAACCCATTTGTAAGTTTTCACTACTTCCCGCAAAGAATATGTTTCCAATAATATTTTGATCAATAATTAAACCTTGTAATTGATATAGTAATGAGAATGCAGTTGGTGCAAATGCTAAACCAACAACAGCTATTACTACTCTAGTTATAGTTTTTTTACCATCACCAGTAGTTGCGTTTTTACCAAATTTATCTGGATCAATAATACCTTGAACAAATGCATATGCTAAAGCAAATAGCATAATAACACCAACTAATAAATATACTTTACTAGTTATTTGTTCATAAATAGTATTAGTCATCATTCTAGCACTGGCAATAGCCATAAATATTTTATATAAACCACCAATAAACGAATAGATTACACCATCTACTCCTAAGAATACGGCTAAAATACCTTCGCCAATTATAGGTAAATTTATCATGAGTTCACCCTCTTTAAATGTTTATAATATTAACTTATTCCACAAGTTCCTGACCATCCAAGAATATTAATTAAAACGAAATTAATTAATAATGGAAGGCAATATATTATAGCTGCATAAATAACTCTTTTTAAAGTTTTAGGCGCCATTTCAGCTAGCTTACCTTTTTCTTGTGATGTTACAACGTTAATTAAATCTAGTATAGAAACTAGTATTAATAATAACGGAATTGCAAATTTCATTAAATTAAATGCTTGTTGTAAGTAATATAGGAAAGAATCTTCATAAGTTCTAGTTCCATCATCACCTAAAATTTCTTTACAAGCTTCTATTTGAGCGTTATCTAATAAGTGATATTCGTTTGTTTCTAAAGCCTCAACTCTTCCTGGATTTAGTAAAGCGAAACCAAAGATTAATAATGCAAATACGACTAAGATTTTTTTCATCGTTCCATTTCACCTCATATCATAAAAATTATAGCACAAAAAAAGTGATATTTAAATAAATATCACTTCTTATTACACTAATTTGTATATATTATTCACACTTGCTTGGATGTGCTAAACATTCAGAACAAATTGTGAATTCACCTGATTGATCAAATGTGTTACCAACTAGTCCTAATGCGAATGCTACGATAGTAGGCATAAAGAATATAATAATACCTGCAGCTAGTCTGATACCTAATTGTTTTGCTGATTTTGTAAGTTGATCATCTTTAGATGATGTAACAGCTTTAGCAAAGTCAATCATACCAAATATAATAATTAATATAGGGATTACAATTTTAAAAATAGTTAATGCAATACCTACTAGATGCCAAATTCCTTTTAAATCTCCTGAGCATAATTGAATATCTAGTAAATTCATAAAAACATCTCCTTCACTTCTAACTTAATTATAGATAATATTAAGTTTTATGTCAATTTTTTTTACTATTCCTTTACAATTCCGAACAGTTTTGCACCTTTGTTTTGAGTAGCAGGTGCGTTCTTAGCAAAACCTATCTTTGATAGGAATTCATCAAGAACTCTATGACGATCTTTATGATCATCTAATGGTGGTATATTTTGGAATACAGTGCATCTTGCTTCTGCTTCAAATTCCTTAATATCGTCACCCTCTAATAAACTTCTATTTAAGATAACTTTTTTACCTTTTATCTTATCTAGAATGTTGCGGTCTCTTTTAATCATTTTGTTAAGCATTAGTGTACTTGGTTCTATTAAGTAGAACATTTCAGTACATTTAGCTTCTGCTTGACTATCATTAACATCTACAAGGATTACTTGATAGTTATTAATTGGATTATTTACTACTGAATCAAATTCACCACTTGATATACTCTTTAAATCATCGTCATTAAAGTATAAGTAGTCATTTTTATCTAGTTCTATACCTAAAACACTATAATTAGCTGATAGTTGTTTTTTTAACATATAAACTAATGTTGAGGCACCAGCATGATCTGTAAGGTTTTTGAAACCAATAACACGTGTTCCGTGTACTTGTGGTACACCAACTGATTCATTAATGAAGTTTCTTTCATTAGCTTCTCTATTTGATGCTCCTTCTTCTCCACTAGATTGTGGTGCTGAAGAAACACCAACTAAATGGAATTGAGCAACATCTTTATATGAATTAGGATTATCTATTAAATAAGGTATAGCATTTATATTTTTAGTAAAATTATAAATACCAAAAGATACCAATTCTGATATGTATTCAGGAGAGTTAACAACTTCTGAATCATTATCTAATAATAGGATTATTTTAGACATATCTAAGCCAAAAGATAATTTTTGAATTTGTGTTATATCTTCATAATTTCTAATAGCTGTAATATCTAAAATCATTTTATTAAAGAAGAAGTTTTGAAATTGACTTATTAAGTCATATATTTCAAATTCACCATTAATACTTTTAATTAAATCAATGTTTAAGTTTTCTAACATTGCGTAATATTTATTTGATACTATAACATTCATTTATTTCACCTCTTTTTATTATACTAGTGACCATAATGCCTGTTCTGGTTGAGCAGCAGTACAGTTTGATGTACGAAGTTGGAAATGCCACCATTCTGATTTTAAATCATATAAGCCAGAAGATAACATAAAACTTCTTAATTGAATCACATGATAATTTGACTTAATTGGATCAGAAACGTCAAATATAATATTGGTTCTATTAGCACCACTATTTGGTCTAATTGCTGCATATTTATCAACTTCTGTTATACTGGTTGGCATATTGGCGCCTGCAAGTGTTACGTCGACCGCTTCACCACAATTGTGTGCTGAGTTATTTCGTGCAGCGAACCACGAAACATCATATGGATAAAATAATTCATATTCTCGACCCCTTGCAGCAGCTTTTACTAAATTAAACGCATAATCCGTAACATTTTTTGGTCTATAAGCATCATGTACCACTATTGTTCTACTAGCTGTGTTTGCAGCAGCAGCTGCAGCTTTAAGCTTTGATGCCATTTCAGGATTTAATGGTACCCAAGAATTACTATATCCATTGCCATATAGTCTTGCATGAGTTAAACCCGGTATTTCACTATTATAGAAATGATATGATGAATCATATAGGTTTTTTATATCCCATGTTACTTCTGGAATATATTGAGCAGCGTTTACAAAAACATCCCATTTTCCACTTGCTTTTGAATTTATAAGGAAACATTTATCATTACCAGGTATTTTTATTAGCCACATTGAATCTGTCGTTCTAATACCTTGAATTGTAAAAATAGAATAAGTAGGTAGATTACCTTGCACCGCACCATCAATTGGTGATAATAGGTTTCTATCTTGATAGTAACTTATTCCTTGAATACCTGTAAAGTCAGTTGACCACCCAGTCATATCACAAGAATCTGTAGCAGGTGCTGCACCATTTAGTTCTTTTTTTAAATATACTCTATTACCAGTTTTGTGATCTATTGTTACGTCAAATCCTGCTTCTAAACATGTTGATGGTATGGAATTGCTATCACTAGCTGTTCCACATTTACTAACAAAACCTGCAGAATTAGATTTAAAGAAATTATATACTGTTGGTGCTGGAGGTTCAGCTATACCTAATCCTCCACCTCCTACATAAGCAAAAGAGTCTTCGACAATATTATTTGTAATACCATCTATTTCAAATGTATGAAGATCTCCTAATATAGGAATTTCTAATTTATAGAAGAAAACTAATCTGTAATATGATATTTTACGACCATTACCAGTATTCTTTTCTACTCTAGCAAAACAATAATAATAATTATTACCGCGAGGGTTTTTATCGACAGAAACGCTTGAATCAACGTTTAAGTCTTTTACACCATACCATTCAGATACATCTGTGTATCCAGATACGGCATTATCAGGAGATGGACAATGATGTTTTATCTTATAACTCATACCAACAAGGTATGCGTTAATTGTTTGTAATGTACCAAGTTTACCTACTACAGTTTCACCAGGGTTAATTGAAGATTGAATATTTTCACCAACTTTATTAGTCATTCCCCTATGCTTTTCAACAATAGTTAGGGCTTCATTTTTTAGTTTGAATGCATGTGTATAACTAATTGTTACAGCCATGTAACCTGCAAATATAAAGGTAAATATTACAATTAACATTAATAACCAAGTATTAGAAATCGATGCCTTCATACATTGTCTTCCTTTCTGTTTTTATTAAATTAACTATGTTGATACATAGAACAGTTTTTCATTTGTGTAATATCGTTTGGTGAATAGATTAATGCTGTATCACCATCGATATCAATATTAATTATGTTTCTTAGGATTGGAATATCCATTGAAAAGAATACTCTTACTGAATAATAAGCTGATTGGAAGTGACCAACAGCTTCGCTTGTTAATACGTTTTCGTTTTTTCCGGCAAAGTCACTTGCAGTTCCTGCTGCAACGTGCTTTTGGATACAATAGTTAGAGTCTTTGTGAGAATTCTTATAATAACTACTTACGTCTTCGCCAGCTCCGTTACCTTTTGTAAAGGCACAATATCTATTATCAGCACTATCTGGGCAATAACCTACACTTGAATAACCAATATAATTTAGGTAAGCACTAATACCAGATAATGTTTCGTTATTGACACCATTACTTTTAGTTATTTGCGTAATTATTTCATCTTTAACCTTAAAACTTCTTGAATAGTTTGTTGCCATTGCAATAAACCCTGAGAACAGGGCCAAAAATGTAATTACAATAATAAATAAGTAACTTCCACCTATCGCTTCTTTCATCTTTTATCACCTAGCCTCTATAAGGACACTCAAAAACAACCCTATCTGAATCTTGTGGATCATAACAGTGTGCGCTGTATGTAGTTGAATTATTGTATCCAACATCACATACAGCATTCGCACAGTTAGATTGTCTATCTAAAGCTTTGCTTATTAGTGGCCAAATAACTGAAAAGAAAAAGAAGACTAATAGAGATACTATAATAACTACTATAACAGTATTATTTAATTCTCCAGTAGCTTCTTTCATTTTTTATTCTTCTTTCTAATATATACTAGTTATCGAACTAACTAACGGCTGTTATTTGCTTTACAGCTAATTTGTTTAGTTGAACTACCATCATAATAGAAACAACTAACTAGACCATCTGTACTACTAGTTCCTGGGCAAACAGCGTCAGCGCAGTGTGTAGATTGTTCAATACTAGTTTTAATAGCAGGCCATACGAATGCATAGAAGAATGCAGCAACAGCAGCTATAGCAACTACTGTAACAACAGTCATGTTTAATTCACCTGTAGCTTCTTTCATATATTATTATCCTCCTCACTCTACTATAATTAAATTATAATACATTATTTTTTATTTATCAATTAATATAATAATTAATTTTACATTATTGATGCATTAATTGCATTACGGCAATTACTAGTAATACCATTACACCTAAGCCGGTTGCAATTAACATTTGCATTGTTTTTGATTCCATTTTATCAAGACGTTCCTTATATCTAGTTTCACGAGCTTTTTCTTGTAAGTTAGATATTGTTTTTGAGAACGTATTTAATTGTTCTTGTTTTCTCTCTTGACGACCTAAACTTAAACGATATAACAAACGCATCATACGCATTGAGTCACGTACTGGATAAGTTTGGGCAAATTCCATATATGGTCTAACTGTGGAATCACCAGCATTAATTTTATTAATTAAGTCAACTAAACCTGATCTAAATACATCTGGTGCATCGGGAATAGATTTACCAATTGCAACTGGAACAGTGTAGTGTTGAATTAATATTTCAAGACCTTTTAGATAATATGGAAGCATTGAATCGATTTGTTGTAAATGTGACTTATAGAATTTTTGTAAATTCATGTAATCTAATTTAAACATACCGAATCCTAATATGATGGCGATTATTACTTTTACAAGTGATAAACTTCCTAACATTATGAATATTGCTAGAACGGAGATTAGTAACCAGTTTCTTATTCTTTTTTGGAATAATACGTCTGGATCTACACCTTCACCATATTTTGCTCTTACTAAAAAGTCATAATTGTCTTCTTTAAGTTTCATGAATATTTCTTGGTTGTCTTGTATAAATTTATTTGGCTTTATATAACCGTTAACAGTTAAAACTAGGAATAATATTACACCTATTATCAATATCTCTATGTACATATTACTCAACTCCTACGTCTTCGTTATAGTATTTTTCACCTTTTATTAAGAAGACACTATTAACGACTATTATTGCGTGTAGTATTAATTGTACATACCACTCTTTTATTAGGTTCATGTATGATGCACGACCAAATAATAATTGAATAACCATTACCAATAAGAATAATACTATACCGAATGTTAAGAATTTCTTATGGAATTGTTGTCTATCCATACGGTCACGATATACACCTTCAACTAAGGCATCGATATCCATTGACATTAATTCTAGTGCTTCACCAGAATCACGAGCACCTTCTTTTGTTATTTGTAAGAATAATTGGTGCATGTTCTTAACCATATAATATGGGTAAGCATCATTGAAGAATTCAATTGATTGGTCAATTGTACCATTGTCATAAGCCATTTTAATCATTCTTTTAACATCTCTTAAAACCGGATCTTCAAGAATACCTGAAGAACAAACACCTTCAAGGGCTTTTACGAATGATTGTGTTGTACCAAATTCCATTATAGTATTTGTTGTATATACTTGAACTTGTTCAAAGATATACTCACTATATTTACGCATTGTATTTAAGTAAGCAATATATGGTACAAATAAGATTGCTATTACAGCGTAAAGAATTGTTATAGGAATACTATAAAAATACATAAATGATATGAATCCAGCTGCTCCACCAAACATAGCTATTTGTGTAGCATATTGACGAGCAGTGTATTCAAATCCTAATTCTTTTGTTTTTTGTCGTACTTCTTTGAAACTGTATGGTGCATATGTATTATATACATTTGATACAGTGTCAGCGAAGAATTTATAA
The DNA here is from genome assembly GCA_902795675.1 of uncultured Erysipelotrichaceae bacterium. Classification (GTDB taxonomy): domain Bacteria; phylum Bacillota_I; class Bacilli_A; order RF39; family UBA660; genus Coprovivens. The sequence continues at coordinate 6,262 of CADBLZ010000014.1, read as the reverse complement.
ACGTTATCACCCGTATTATAACGATAAGCTAATACGAAAATTGCTATTATTAACCATAAAACTAATTCCATATTTAACCTCCTCTTTACAATACGTCAGGAACACTAGCATTACTTGTTTGAACAGGTGTAGCTAGGCCTTGTAACGCATTAGGCTGTGTTGGTTGTACAGGAGACACAGTAGTTGGTGCTTGAGTACTTTGTACTGGAGCAGGTTGTGCTACTGGAGTTGGAGCAACTGGTGCAGGTTGATTAACATTTGATACTGCAGGTTGTTCAGCAACTGGTTGAGCAGCCACAGGTTGTGGTTCTGCTGGTTGTACTGGTGTTTCAGTTTGCTCTGGTGCTGGAACTGGAGCACTTGGTGCTTGTTCAGCTGGTGCACTAGGAGTTTCAGATGTAGAAGTTTGAGTTCCTTCTTCTGAAGTACTTTCTTCCTCTTCACCTACTTCACCATTCATCATTTCAGCCATTTTATTCTCAGTCTTTTTATTTGCTAGATTATCAGCAGCAGAATCTCTTAAGTTTGATGTATCTTCTTTAGTTTCAGCATCGCCTATACCAAAGACATCAGGAGAATCAAAGTAAACGTTACCTATTGCCATATAATCTAATAATTGTTTTGTTGGGTTACGTAAAGTAACACGTCCATCTAATGTTTTTTCATATAAAACATTAGTCATTGGTCTATTAGTAGCATCATCTACGAAGAATTCACAAACTTGCATTATTTCACGTTGGAATCTTCCTAAGGCTTGACTATAATAACCTTTAACATAAATACCAATTTGAATATATCTATGAATAGAAGCTAAGTATTGTTGAATATCTTGGCTACCTTCTAGTAAGGCGTACATACGCATTGGTATATTTACCGCTTTATCGGCATGGATTGTTGAAATAATGTGGTGACCTGATGAAATTGAGTTACGTACAGCTTGTACTGCTTCAGCAGAACGAACTTCGGCAAGTAGAATCCATATTGGGTTCTGTCTCATGCAGGCTACTAATGCTTCAGTATATGAAGCAATATTATTAGTTTTCATTGCTACGATATCACGGTGTGGGAAAATCTTATCTAAGTGAAGTTCCAATGTATCCTCAATAGATATGATTTTTTCATCTTCTTTTGTATTACTAGCTAGGTACTTAACAAGTTCTGTTTTACCTGAACCAGTTTCACCGGCGATTAGTATATTACAGTGACTCCAAATACATTTGATTAAGAAATCGTGCATTTGTGATGTAACATATTGTTCACCTAGTAATTTATCTTTGTTTAATCTGATTTTGGCTGGAGTCTTACGAATTAAGCACGCAACTCCATTGGTTGCAATGGAGTCATGTACGAAGTTCATACGTAATTCAGCACTTTCAGCATCTAGGAATGGATGAGCCATATTGAAAGTTCTACCCATTACGTTAGAGCATTGGAATGCAAGTTTTTCCATGAATGGATTATTAATATCTGGTCGTTCAACTTGATATACACCTTTAGATAATGTTTTTAGCCATACTTGGCCACCATTACTGTAGGATATATCGGTTACGTCATCATCTTCAAGGAATTCTGACAACGGACCAAAATCCATTTGGGAGAAGACATTCTTCTCATCCATATCTTCACCTTCTTTTTATTCTTGTTTTATTATTAGCATTGAGTTAAATCTGTACATTCACCTGGTATTTGATATGTTTGTTCTAGAATAATTTGTTCTAGGAAGTCATTTGTAACTTCTGTTGCACCAGCATGTTCAGAGTAACTTTGGTTACGTGGAACTGGTGTAATTTCAACACCAAGTTTAATTGCTTTATTTAATAATAAGAATAGATCTTCAGGTACAGCGAATAATAATTCTTCAGGGTCACCTATATCATCCTTATTTCTAAATACGTTTTGGCCTTTTCCATCTTTAACAGCTAATACTTGAATACTAGTTATGAAACGACCAAATAATGGTTTTTCTTCTTCACCAGCATCTCTATCGCCATATTGTGTATAAATATATAAGTCGATAGTATCGTCTGGGAAGATTGAGTTTGCATATGTTGAATGGTTATCAACTTTTAGTGAGAAGATTGTATAACCATCTGGAATGTTTGAGAATATTGAATCTGGCATTTCATCTTCTGAAATTAAACTCTCACTAAAGAAATAACTATTAACTGGAATCTTAGCATCGAATGATACTAATTGTCCTACTATTTGATTTATATTTGTTTGAACATTTGACATATTGTTAAGAAGGTCTTTTGGGACTTCTGTGTAACTAACCACGTCTTCTGTTATTTTTGTTCCTTGAATTAATGTAGTATTAGCATATGGTATTTTAACTGGTGATACAGAACTATTAATTCGCCATGTATAACCAAAGTATAAAACAACGATACCTAATAATACACCTAGTATTGTAACTGTGTTTTTATTACTTAAAAACTTTTTAAAAGGCACTAATAAATTTCCCATTTTTATTCCTTCTCTCTACTATGTATTATATTTACACTTGAATGAATTCTCTGGTGTACCATTTACTTTTGAAGTTAGGTCACCAACTTCAACGATTAAATCGATACTATTTGTTACCTTCAAATCCTTTTGTGTATTTGCAATCATGTAATTATTTGTTTCAGTTTCTATTTTTATACTTACCTTAGGAGGTAATTCGTATATATCATAGAATGAAATATCATAAGTACGTGTCATATTTACTGTTTGAGCAAATCTTCTTACGAAGTTTTCTACGAATAACTCTTTAATTATTCTTAATTGATTTGTTTGTCTAAAGTAAGAATAATCAATTGAATCATAAACAGCACTATTAGCAACTTCTTTTAATTGGTAATAATCTTCAGTATTGGTAGTAGTTGCTTCTTGAGTAAGAAGCATAACTACTACAATAAAGATTGATAATAATATTAACCAATAACCCCAGTATGACTCTTTCATATTTTCTTTACCTCCGTTCTATTTAAATGGTAAGTAAACATCACCAACAGATGTAGATGCTTTATATATTAAGAATCGACATTCTGTATGACTTAACATGTAACTTGTTGGATCTGTTCCAGCTGAAACTGTACAAATATTATTATTTCCTGTTCTAGATGTTAAGATGTTATCTGCAGTTAAGTATACGAAATCAGACATCTTATCTTCTAGGAATGTGCTGCCCCATTCAATGAATCTTTGACAACCATATGATTTAGAACATGTATCATTTGAATCATCAAGGTCTCTATTTAAGTTACCTGAACTCATTTCTACAGCAGCAACTGCTTTTAATTTATTATGAACATAATCGTTGTTCTTATTATAGCTTCTAATATAAGCTATTGTATTTGGTCTTAATTGATATGCATATTCAGCAGGTTCATCGTAGATTTTTTCACCCTTCTTTTCAATACCGCTAAGTGCTTGAGCACCTTGATCAGTTTGAACGATTGTATCATCTAACTTGAAGTTATTTGTTTGGAAGTTAGCTGATGCTGTTCCGTTAGGGAATAAGTTATATAGTGAAACTGTTGAATTATAAACAGAGATTGAACCATCTTCATTTAAGAAGATACCACTAAAGTCTGTTGTTGGCATTCCATGATCACCAGCTACTTGGTTCTTATCATCGTCAGATACATGTGAACTTATTTCAGTTGAAGTAGTACCAATTGGTTGACCACAACAATGACATAATGTTTCAAGTACTTCATAGAAGCATGCATGTGTAGCAGTAGATGATAATGGATGAGCTGTACCAGAACTATCTCCACCAATTAAACGACCGTTTGGTTTACCTTCTGGATCTAGACCAATGTTATAAATTGCATATACATATTGGTAAAGACCTCTACGAGTAGTTGCCTTAACAGGCATTACGTTTTGATTGATTGTATTTAATAATGAGAAGTAAGCTTCTTTTTTGTCTGCACCAGTGTAGTGACTTTCTGCATCTGCAAGTTCTTTTTTATAACAATCAGAATACTTACCAGATTCACAGTTTTGACTATCTACACCATGTACAACAACATCGCTTCGAAGATTGATGAACCATCCACCTTCATTACGATAGAATGCAGCATTTTGTAATGTTTGTTTAATATATGCTGTTTCATAGTAATTTAAGTTATATTTTCTACAATTTGCTTCATTTCCACTATTTACTTGAGCCCATGTATAACCAGAGCTTGAAGAACAGAAGTAAACAACTTTAGATTTTGTTGGTCTACCATCATAACTATCGAATGATCCGGCATCACCAATTTCGCCACCATAAATATCGGCTTTTTCTTGATCCCAAATATGATTTCGTAAGTTATTTACTTTAAGATGATTTGCTAGAACCTTATAAGAAGCTTTATTAAGTGGTTCGAAGAAGTTGATTGTAACATTATCTTTACAAATTGGTAATGTAATGCCACTTACTGTTACATTAGTACATTCATTATCTCCCAATTTCTTTCTAGAAAGTCCTACACTATTGAAATCGTTAGGATCACTGAAGTTATAAACAGTATCTTCTACTAACTTATTGTTTTCACCAAGAATAGTTTGATATTCAGTTTCTTCATATCTATAGTATCCTTGTGGATCATATTGAGAGTCTACACCATCAATTTCATATTTTAAAGTTAATCCTAGGTGTGCAAAATCTGATTCTAATGGTTTAAATGTTCCATCAGCATTATATCCTTGTTGTTTGCCACCATTTGGATTTTCTTTACTATCATACATTTTCCAGTTTTGACATGTTGTCATGTCTTTCGCTCTCTTATTAACTTTTTCTATTTCTGTTGTAATATTGCCTTGATTTGTTGTAATTGTACTCTTAGGTAAATCTATTGCTTGAGATTTCAAGTTATTAGATCCAGTTAATAACCAGTATTTCATTTCGTCAGTATGGTTTTCACTCTCTTCACTTTGTGCGTTTATATCTGTTGTACAATTTCCTTCACGAGTAGCATCTCTATCATCTGGCGAATTCGTTTTAGTACCTGTAATCTTTGGAGTACCATAATCTGCTAATGTACCATTAGTGTATAAAATTTTCGTTAGATTATTTGATAAGAATGAATCTTTGTCATAATCATCTTTAAATCCGCCATCATTGATTTTATCTTCATACCACATGTAGTCAATGCCAGTAATAGTTAACGTATAAGAGTAGCATGATCTCTTATCATATTGTTCATAGCAAATGCCTTGGTTATAATCTGAATTAGATACTACTTGTCCGTCTGTTTGTGATGCAGTTCCACACGCAGCAGCTTTTTCACATTGGCCATTATCTTTAGTCCATCCTGAACTACAATCATCATAATCATCTTCAGTAGCAGTCGCTTCTGCTGTACCATTCTTACATTTTCCTGATGCAGAATCATATGTATATCCTGTTGTTGAACATTTATAGCACTTTCCGTTTGATTCTGTATAATCTGAACTACATGCATCATAACTCTTGTAACATTTACCTTTATCTCTAGTTCCTTCATCACATACCTTGTCTACGTGAGTAGTTGACATAAAGTAACTCTCAGGTTCACCACTTACTGTCCATGTAGCTTTTCCATTACTTGGTTGAGCTTCTTTTGATGGGTTACTTTGAGCTTCAATATCACCTTGGTCATCAGCTACTGTACCAGTTCCGCTAGTATTTCCACATGTTGCATTAGAATCACACGCAATATTATCTGCAGATGTTTCAGTATGAGCTGCTTTATTTATTTTATTTTCATAATCAACTATATTTTTAGAAGATATTTCCATATCGTGTTTATATTGTTCATAGTTGATAAATGTTGTTTGACATGATCTTGTTGTACTGAAGTAAATGTCTTGTTCGATTCTGAAGAATGAACCAGCTACAACAGCACGTTCACCAGTAAAGTTATCGAATCCTGGTGTATAAATATCCCAGTCTTCAAAACATGTACCAGCACAGTAATTATTACCTGTTAAGGCTTTAATTTGAATTTCATTTCCGCCTTCATCACGTTTTAAATTAGTGTTTGAAATTTGTATGTCTGTATCAGGCGTATAAGCATCGATTATACAATTGAAGTGACGGTGATCTTTTTCACCATAGTAAACTGCTTCTCTTACATAACTTGGTTCATATGCTGATCCTTCACCAGAAGTATCACAAACTAGTTTGTAATCAATTGCAAAACAGTTATTTAAAGTACAATGTAAATTGTATGCTTCTGGATTAGTGTTTTTCCATACACTACAACAAGTTTTAGCTATTTCAGCTTCAGTGAAAGGTACTTCT
>CADBLZ010000013.1 GCA_902795675.1 uncultured Erysipelotrichaceae bacterium | reverse complement strand
TAATAACTCATATAGTAATGACTACGATTAACCCAACTATTCTTTGCTTTTTTGTCTACTTTAACAGCTGGACCATAATATTTCTTTAATGATTTAAGAACTTCTTTATCCATGAATTCTTTTGTTATAGTTCCACCTTTATGGACTAAGTTATTGAATTTTTCTTCAATATAACCTTCTCTTACAGCACCAAATAAGTTGGAAACTATAACGTTAATAATATTAGCTAAACCAGCTAATTGTTCTTCTTTAGTACCATTATTAACTAAGTAATTAGATAGTAAACATTCATTTGTTAAAGACGCTACTTCACATACGATTGATTCTGGATTACGATACATGATTGGATTATTTTCTTTTAAGAATTGATGGTGAACGTTATGACCACCTTCATGAGCTATTGTTGAAACTGAATCCAAGTCATAGTTATAACTCATAAGAATTCTAGAATCTTTATCTAATGTGGCAAATGAGTATCCACCACTACATTTACCTTTATATTGGCAATAATCAATATAATGATTATCAAATACTTTCTTATAGTGAGAAAGATATTCTTCGCCTAGTGGTTTTAAGGCATTTAAAATAAGTTCTTGGGCATCTTCAATTGTATATTCCTTTTTAATTTCGTTTAGAGGAACAACTAAGTCATAACAAGTTAGTTTATCTAAACCTAAGATTTCTCTTCTTAGTTCATAATACTTATGCAAAGACGGTAAGTTTTCTTCAACAGTATTTACTAGTGCTCTAAATACTTTATCATCCATATTTAAACCAAATAGATGTTCATCCCAACTAGATTTATATTTTCTTATACTAGCTAGTTCGTTATTCATAGATACATAACTATTTAATAAAGAAGCTGATGTTGTACTATATTCATCAATCTTTTTATTAAATTTATTATATACTGTTTTTCTTACTTCTCTATTTTTATTACGCATTAATGAACGACAGTTATTAGTTGCTATAGTAATTGTTTCATTATCAACTTTTACTTTACCATAGTTATGTTCACTATTAAGCATAGTAGAAGATATATCATCAAAATGATCCATAGCAGTAACTAACTTGGATACAATTTGTTCTTCACTTTCACTTAAGATATGATCTTTATCACGATATACTAAATCTAAGTAATTCTTATATTTTAGTAAGTCTTTATTATTAAATAAAGCATTATATTCTTCTTTAGAAAGTTTTAATAATTCGGGATTAAAGAAAGATGTTAAGGCGTTATATTCACCTACTAGTTTTTCAATATTTGATTTACGTTCAATAGATTCTTTTTTACCTAGTTCTTGATCGTTAATTAGATAACTATAAACATATAGGTTTTCTAGTCTACGTTCTAGTTCTAGATTGAATTCTAGGAATGCTAGTAAGTCAGTATCTTTTTTAGTACAACCAACATATTTAGATACTTTCTTTAAATCATTTTTAACGCTAGTTAATTCTTCATTAAAGTCTTTTTCATCTTTATAAAAATCTTTTAAATCCCATTTATATTTATCTGGTACATCTTTTCTACTATTATATTTTTGCATAATTCCTCCATAGCGATAAAAGTTCTAGAATCCTAGAACTTTTAATATTTATAATTATTTTTCTTCGTATTTAGCTTCTGTTACATTGTCATCTTTTTTATCTTCGCTATTAGTTTCAGCTTCAGCTTGTTGTTTTTTAGAAGCTTCTTCATAAGCTTTAGTAGCTAAAGCCATAGCTTTTTCATTTAATGCTTCTTTAGCTTTTTTGATTTCATCGATATCATTCTTTTCGATTGCTTCTTTTAATTCTTTAATCTTATCTTCAGCTTCTTCTTTATCTTTCTTGTCTACTTTATCGCCAAGATCTTTGATAGCTTTTTCAGTTTGGAAGATTAGAGCATCAGCTTCATTTTTAATTTCAGCTTCTTCTTTACGTTTGTTATCAGCTTCTTTATTAGCTTCTGCTTCTTTCATCATCTTATCGATTTCTTCGTCTGAAAGATTTGTATTATTTGTAATAGTAATATTATTTTCTTTACCAGTACCTAAGTCTTTAGCAGATACATGAACAATACCGTTTGCATCGATATCGAATTTAACTTCGATTTGTGGAACTCCACGTGGTGCAGCAGGAATACCTGTTAATTGGAAGTTACCTAATGTCTTGTTATCTGAAGCCATTGGTCTTTCACCTTGTAGAATATGAATATCTACAGCAGGTTGGTTATCTGCAGCTGTACTAAATACTTGAGTCTTACTAGCTGGAATAGTTGTATTTCTTGGAATTAATACTGTCATTACATCGCCTAGAGTTTCTAGACCAAGTGATAATGGAGTAACATCAAGTAATACTAAGTCATTAACTTCACCAGTTAATACACCACCTTGAATAGCAGCACCCATAGCTACACATTCATCTGGGTTAATACCTTTAGATGGTTCTTGACCAAGTTCTTTTTTAACTAATTCTTGGATATAAGGAATACGAGTTGAACCACCAACTAGTAATACTTTATCTAAGTCTTTAGCATCAATTTTAGCATCTTTTAATGCTTTTTTAACTGGTTCAAGAGTACTATCAAATAAGTCTCTATTTAAGTCTTCAAATTTAGCTCTAGTTAAGTCTAAATTTAAGTGTAATGGAGCTTTGTTGTCATCTTGAGCAATGAATGGAATGTTAATTTGAGCAGTAGTCATACCTGATAAGTCTTTTTTAGCTTTTTCAGCAGCATCTTTGATACGTTGCATAGCCATCTTATCGCCACTTAAATCAACACCATTTTCTTTTTTGAATTCTGATACTAAGTAATCCATGATTCTTTGATCGAAGTCATCTCCACCTAAATGGTTGTTACCACTTGTAGATTTAACTTCAAATACACCATCACCTAGTTCAAGGATAGATACATCGAATGTACCTCCACCTAAGTCGTATACTAAGATAGTATCTGTTTTATCTTGTTTATCAATACCATAAGCAAGTGAAGCAGCTGTTGGTTCGTTGATGATACGTTTAACATCTAAACCAGCAATTTTACCTGCATTTTTAGTTGCTTGTCTTTGAGCATCATTGAAGTATGCTGGAACAGTAATAACAGCTTCAGTAACTTTTTCACCAAGATAAGCTTCAGCATCGCTCTTTAATTTCATTAAGATTTTTGCTGAAATTTCTTCTGGTGTATATTTTTTACCATTAGCTTCTACTTTTTCAGAAGTACCCATGATACGTTTAATACTAGCGATAGTATTATCGACATTTGTTACTGCTTGTCTTTTAGCAGTTTCACCAACTAGTTCTTCGTCACCTTTAAAAGCAACTACTGAAGGAGTTGTTCTATTTCCTTCTGGGTTTGGAATAACCTTTGGTTCTCCACCCTCTAATACTGCAACACAACTATTTGTTGTACCTAAATCTATACCAATAATTTTTCCCATATCTATTATCTCCTTTTATTTAAAAAATTATTATTTACTTACTTTAACCATTGCATGTCTTATTACTTTATCTTTGTAGATATAACCTTTTTGTAAGACATCAATGACTTTATTTGGTTCTAATCCTTCAACTTCTTCTGTTAAAACAGCGTCCATTGTATTAGGATCAAAATCTTTATTTAATGCTTCTATTTCTTGGATGTTATATTTATTTAAAACGTTTGCGAGGTTACCGTAAATCATTTTAAATCCTTCTAAGAATTTACTTAGTTCATCAGTTAGATTAGTATCATCCATCGCAATTGCTCTTTCGAAGTTATCAACTGTTGGAAGTAAATCCTTAATTAATTCTTCGCCTTCATATTTTAGAAGAAAACTTTTTTCTTCATCAAAATGACGACGCATGTTTTGCATTTCAGC
>CADBLZ010000012.1 GCA_902795675.1 uncultured Erysipelotrichaceae bacterium | reverse complement strand
TACATCTCAATTCGAAAAAGATACTAACCCTATTCAATTACCTTCTGCTTATACACCAGGTAACTTAATTGAAACAGGTACATTCAAGAAAGGTACAGAACCTACAGAAGAATCAACAAGATTCAGTCAATTATCTAATCCTTCAAAAGGAACTGCTAAACTTGATGGTGACAGTATTGAAGTATCATGGAATGGTATTAGAACACCAGATGCTATCAGTGAATCTTACTTAAATTCTTACTTCAATGAATACTATGGTCAATTTGCATCTAAGTACTTACAAGAAAGAATTGATTACAATAATGCTAATGTTGGTAAATTAGGTTACGAAGTATACTTAAGTACACCATCTGGTCTACAAGACTTAGGTTGGACAGAAAATTCATACTTCAACTATAAACCAACAACCAGTGGTAGTTATACATTCGTTGTTAAATCAACTTATAGTATCTTTAAAGCTAATATGAGTTCAGGTATTACAACTAATACAATTTCATACACATCTAAAGATGAACCAAAAGAAGTAGAAGTTAAAGATAATAAAACTGATAAAGATAACCAAAAAAAGAATTAAAAAAATGAATACGTAATGTATTCATTTTTTTATTTAACTATTTCATTAATATCATCATATTTAAAACCTTTAGTCATTAACTTTTGTTTTAACTTAAGTTCTAAATCATAACCACTATATTTCTTTTCTAAATTCTTTTTAATCTTATTATATTCTTTTATTAATAAGTCTTTATCAGATTCTAAAGCAAGTTTACTTAACTCTTCATCAATCATCTCTTTATAGTAACCTAAATTAATTAAATCATTTTGTAATTTCTTCTTTAAAATATTATTACTATTAGTGTGATTAAGTCGTACTTTTTTATCTATATAATTATCTATCTTAGATACCCATTTATCGTCACTTATCAAGCTCAAACGAGCACTTATTACATCTTCACTAAACTCTAACTTAAGTAGTTCTCTTTTAATCCTATTAGGTCCAAAATTAGTTAAATTCAAAGTGTCATTAATATAACTCTTTAAATATAATTCATCATTAATATAACCATCATCTTCTAATCTCTTAATAACATTATTAATAACTTCTTTTGTATAATCTTTACTTAAATACTTTCTTATCTCAAATCTTGTTCTAAGTTTAAGGGTAATATATTTAATTGCTTTATAATAAGCACTAATACGATCATTATAACTAACAACTTCTTTATAACTGTTATCATCTAATTCATTATGACTTAATAAATTAAACTTAATAATCGTATCATCATATAACTTAAGTTCATCTTTATTATCAAATATTAACTTATATTGATTAGTTAATTTAACAAACTTAACAATCTTCATATTACCCACCTCTTTTTTATTATACTATACATATACGAATAAATATCTTAAAAATCCTATAAAAAGATATATGACTAATCATATATCTTCTTTCCTAAATCAAGACCATTTAATTCTAAAGAAATAATAATATCTTTAATCTCCCTATCTGAGAATCCTAAATTCTTTAAATCTTTTCTTCTTAATTTCCATAAATCATTAATTATCATAATATCTTTACTTATTAACTTATTGATTAACTTCTTATCTAGTTTTAAAGTAGACACACTATCTACAGTACTATTCATCCTTTACTCCCAAAGAAGATAATATCTTCTTTTTAATATCTTCTGGTTTCTCATCTAATGCTGCTGATAATAAAGTATAAAAGTATTTCTCTGCTGATTCAAAATAACGATTATCAATATCACCTATCTTTTTACCGTTCTTACTTCTAATCGCATTACGATTATAAGTTGTTTTAATAACCCTTACTAAATCGATAACATCATCTGTTTTAAGTAATTCCTTATACTTATTCTCTAATCCCTTAACATCATCTAATAAAGGAACATCTTTAAACTTATTAACGATATCAATAGCTTCCTTCTTAGACATAATTGTTTTAAGACTCGGATTATCTACCGGTATTTTTAAACTTAAAGAAGAATCATTAATAGGTACTAACTCATAATAATCTTTTTGATGATAATAATTCTTTAGAATACTCTTAATCTTACAAACATCCCTCTTATAAAGAATCAAATCATTTACCTTCATTAAACCCTCCTATCATACATGTGTTAGCATTTATATTTAAGCTTTTTTCTACCTTCATTGTAACACAAAAAAAAGATTTTAATAAGTTAAATCTAAATTATAACTTAATAAAATCTCATTTAAATACTTATAAACATTACTCTTATCTTCTGCTTTTAAACTAGTTAAATAAATAATCATATTATTACCTAAAGTCTTAATATTATCTTTCTCACACTTAGATAAATAAACACTATAATAACTTATTCTATCTACTACTTCATTATCTTTAGTAGGATCTTCTATATTAGCAGCAATATAGTTAACGCCACGAACGATTTCTTCTTCACTCTCATCAACATTCATTTCTTTATAACCATTTATTTTAGGTCCTAATACCTCATAAATAACATAATTACTATAATACTTAAATACTAATTCATCTTCATTACTCTTAATATCATCTAATAAACTATTAACTTTATTCTTATACTTCTTCTTATCTTTTAAATAATCAAAATAAGTATCAGCTAGTTCCTTAATTTCACTATTATTATTACTAGTAATATCACCAAGTAAATATAAATAATTTAACTTATTAATTAATGTATTCTCATTTTGTTTCTTCTCCATATTAGCTTCCAAATAAGTTAAATCTCTTTTAATAGTATCAACATTAATATTACTAACTTCCTTCATATCTTTTTCTACTTGTTCTCTACTATCATCAATCTTTTGATCTATTGATTTACAACCAGATACAATAAATAGAATTAAAACAAAGAATAATATTTTATACTTTTTCATATCTTCACCTATTAATATTATAACATTAAAAAAGATAGTTTAAAAACTATCTTTTATTCGTCTTAAATTGAACTATCATACCTATAACAAATAATGCTATAGCAATATATAAAATATATTGTGCTTCAATACTTACAACAGCACCCATATTTAACTTAATTAAATTAGCACCGTATAAAGAAGTAACAAAGATAATAATTGGTTTCATAAAACTTACTGCAATACCACCAACTATCATTGAACCAGCAACTAAAATAGCAAATACCATTAAGTCACCTTGATCAGCAAATACTTGTTGTAAGTTAACTGCAAAATAAGAACTTAATACTTGATAAGTTAAATAAGAAACAGCTATAAAAAGTGATAATCTTTCTAAACTATAACCAATACTACCAAATACTAAACCTATAATAATATTAATTACTAGTAATAAAGTTTCATTACTTAAAAAACTTATACATATATCATGACTTAAATTATAACCTAATAAGAACCATGCTATAAATATCATAACCTTTTGGACTTTATAACCAGCAAATAACATAATTGCACCAATAATTAAAGCCATAATTGGTGTAAAAGTAATATTTAAAAAATCACCCATACAGATCTCCTACCTATTCCTTCTCTTCCAAGTATTATTATACATATTATCTAAATAATCAGTACTTATATACTTATCATATAATTCTTCTATTTTATTTCTTGGTTCAACATTAATCTCTTTTAAATAACAACGATTTAGAACACTCATTGAGAATACTAAATCTAACACTAAGAATGCTGAACATAAAGGAATAAACTTCTTACTAAAACTATCAGGTATCTTTTGAACACTATTTATTGCTCTTCTTTGTAATAACTTTGTCCAAATAACACCAATTGTTCCCCAACATAAACTATAGAATAAACTAACACGTCCATTTATATTTAAGAACTTATGGCTATAATCCCAAGCTGTAAAACCTGAAGTTTGTTCCATAATAAAGCTCGTAAAATATTCTATTACTGTACCTGCACAGAATGAGAATACGAATACTTTAAAGATATTCTTATTCTCATACTTTTGCAGTAGATAACATAATACTATAACGGAAAAACCATATACAATATCAATTGGTCCGATAATTAAAGAACTATGATTTATAAATGTTCCTTTTTTAAGTAAAGTAAATATCAGTTCTAAAACCCATCCACCTACATTACCGAACATGAATAAATAGAATAAATTGTTAAAAGTTAATTTCTTATTCATATAAACTCCCTAACTACGCCTTATTATAAATATAATCATCTTATTAAGCAAATTCTATTTACTTACTAGTTCCTTAATATCCTTTAAGTTAAAGTCACAATAACTCTTATTGTAGTATTTATCACATTCATCTTTAAAAATATAATAAATACTTTCTAATTCTTTCTTACTATTACTTACTTTAACTCTCTTCTTAACAACATCAAGTAAGATATTAATATCTAACTCTTCACGCTCTAAAGATCTTAAATTAGAATTACATAAAGTAAACTTACCAACATAATTTCTTAAATCTTTTAAATCATGTGTTTTATTATAAGTTTCCTTTAACTTACTTAAGTCTTTCTTCCATTTATCAATTACCTTATTTTCATCAATAACAATAATTGGTAAACCTTCTTTATATTGCTTACTCTTAAAATCTTGTGAAGCCATATAAACATGTTCCATATAGTCCTTATTTAATAACATATCTTTATATACAATAATATAATCTGGCATTAAATTAAGTACATTAGAAGATTTATTATTTAAATAAGTATCAATACTTACACTTATATATTTAGTTCTCTTACTCTTATTCATATTCTTAGTAAATTTATAACTTACTTTAATATCTTTATTATTTTCACTATAACCTAAACATCTTAGTGAATTACGAGGAATAGAACCAAATCCAATATTAACACCTGTACTACTATTTAAAGCTAAATCACTAATATAATTAGCATTAATAATTCCTTTACTAATTAACTTCTCATATTCAGCTTTATAGTTATTAGTAATAAGACTTACATATAAATAACTATATTCAGATGGTGCACTATAAAGATCTATCGTCTTACCAAATAAATCATACTTAATTAATTTACTCTTATTAGCATTCTTAATTAAAGATAGATTTAAACTATCACTATAACTATTAATTAAACTACTTAAACTATTAACAGTATCCATCATACTATTAACTTTAAAAGTACTATCTAATTCTTTTAATTCATTAACACTCTTACTTAAAACATAATTAACATCATTTAATAGTGTTACGTCAGCATTCTTATCTGCCATTCCACCATCGAATCTAGTTTGAATTTCTCTAGCTTCATCTAAAGTTAATTTTAAGTGTTTTAAAATAAACCATTTAATAACCTTACTACTATTTTCTTTTTCAATCTTAGAAGTTAAGATTTCTTCTAAATGTTTTTCATAGTTATATAATTCATCACTAGCAATTGGTGTCTCAATAATACTAGTAATATCATTACTTACGCTAATACCATCTTTAATAACAAAGTATAATAAATAATTAATAAATAACTTCGTATGACGTTTATCTAAACTACCTGTCTTACCAATTAGTTTAATAACATTACCGATTCTCTTTCTATTCTTACCATTAACAGAATCAAGAATTAGTTTTAACACTTTCTTTAGATAATACATCTTATTAGTATTATTAAATTCATACATTAAATTAGTAATAAAACTACTATCTAACTTATACTCTTTATTAATATCAATAATTAGTGCTTGTAAATCTTTATCAGTAGTTATATAAACTAAATCGTTTGTTTTAACATCTTCTAAATCTAATTCAAAGATATTAAAATCAAGTGTATTTAATAAATAATAATTACTATTTTGAAGGGTCTTATATAATTTAATCTTATTCTTATCTTTCTTAAAGATACTCTTTAAGATATCTTCATCACTAAGTAAATCTACTCTTAAATCATAACTAATATTATTCATTAACTTATTAATAACATTAATATCATAATTATCAGTAATTTGTTTATCATGGAAATAAACAATTAACTCAGGACTTCTTCTAACAAGTTTAATTAAATTATCATGACTAGGATCACTAAATACTTTAGCTAATACCTTATCACTTTGTAGAATACCTTTAACATCACTTAGAGGCACTAAAGTTAACATATCAATAATCTTATTACTATCTAACTTTTCTAATTCTTCAGGATGATTTATTAAGTAATTAATTGTTTCTCTATCTAAGATGTAATTACTACTCTTCATTACCTTATTAATTACACCAGGATAACTATATACTTTAGATCTATATGGTAAAGATAAACCTTTAATTAAATGAATAACTAATTCTATATTACCATCATCAATAATATTACTAATAAAATTAACTCTTTCATCACTAGTAAATTCACCATCATTAAACATCTTATCAATGTCATCAAATGAATCACTACTTAAATCATTAGTTAAACTTAAACATACATTCTTATTATTAATTAAATGATTTTTAAAACTAGGATTAGCTATTAATAATGATCTAACACCATTTATATTTAAATCCTTAATCTTATTATTCTTTAAATCTTTCTTAATCTCTTCAGGTAAAGAAAGAACAATATCTTTAACATCAGTAACTTCTTCATTAATCTTCTTAATGAACTTATCATATAACTTGTCATCTACAAATAACTCACGAATATCTTCTTTAGATAATAAGTTAATAACATCAACGTTTTCTTCAAAAATATTCTTATTATTCTTAACGATATCTTTTAGTATTTTCTTATCTAAAGATACTAAAACATCTCTTACATTACATTTCTTAATAATATCTTTAAGTTTCTTTTCTTCATATAGAATACCTTGAATAACACTGTTTGTATCTTTAAATAAATGATAAATAGCTTCATTGCTTACCTTACTAATCTTCTTATCTTCAAGTAAACTTTTAACATTTTCTCTAGTTAAATTACTAATTAACTTACTCTTATAGAAAAAATTATTATCTAACTTATTTAAATAAGTAAATACAAGCTCATTATTACTAGTTAATTCTTTAATATCTTTATAGTTATCAACAAATTCATTAAATGAATAAATACTATAACTATTAAATGAATTAATATTATTTAATAATTCTTTATACTTACTTTCTGGTAAAGCATCAAAACGATAACCATTCTCCATTAAGTAATTACTAATGTCATGATCATCATGTAATAAAACTATTTCTTTCTTCGTAAAGTCATCTAAGATATCTTTAGAATTAAATAAATCATCTTTACCTAGAATACTTTGTTTAACTTTCTTACACTTCTTAATTAACTTCTTACGAGGTGTATTAAGTGATTTAGTTAAAGCAACTATTGTACTTCCATCTATACTAGATTTATCTAATACTTCAATAAACTTATCATCCATTATTAACATATTAGGATGATCTAACTTCATAAAACGATTGCTTTCTAAGAAATAGAAATATATATAATCGCTATTCTTCTTACTAAAGTTAAAATTATTATTATCCATTCTCATATTAAGTTCATCTAATACGAATGGAATATTATTCTCATTTTTAGTTAAAAGTAATAATAAATTACTATTACTTAGTTTTCTTATTTGATTAATACTAAAAGTATAATCATGTCTTATTAAACTCTCTATTAAATCTTCTTTATAATCACTTAAGAATGAATAAGTATACTTAAGATCTAACTCATCTAAGAAATAATCGTTACTAGATAAATTAAGAGCTACAACTGGTAATACTTCTGCTAAAAAATTATTACCTTTAATTGTTCTTGCTTGTTTAATAATAACGGTCCATTTATTTAACTCTTCAACGTTATTATCCTTAGCATTTTGAACAAATAAACTTCTTAATTCCTTAGGGTCTTCCTTTAATAAAGAAAGAATTTCTTTTCTACTTCTTTCCATCTAGCAACAACTCCTTATTATATGTAATATTATAACATTAATATAACTAAAAAAAAAGATACATAATTACTATATATCTTATTCTTAATTAACTCTTTTAGCTAATTCTAAAGCATCAGAAAATGTATCAGTAGCAGCTAGAAAACCAGAGGAATGACAGAATCTTAAAGTCTTAATACCAGATAGTTCTTCTAGTTCCTCATCATGCTTACCTAAATACTCTTCTGGGAAGTGAAAAGCAAGTTCTTTAGACTCTCTAGATACTGTCTTAATCTTAATATTGTATCCACCTCTATTAGATGGAAAAATGATTGTTTTAAAGTTATTATCAACACTAAATAAAGCATCTTCATAAGGCATGTATTCAGGTAGTATTAAAGTATCTTTATCTAATTGTTCTTTAATTATTTCTAGAGCTTTCTTATTAGCTCTAATAATAGCATCTTCTTTTAAAACAATACGGTCAAAGATTAATGTTGCAACACTAACAGCTGTCATAAAGTTATCATCATTATCTACTTCTTCATCAAATGACTTATTAAATAAATCAATTATCTTATCTAAATCTAATAACTTATAAGGTGCTAGTATCTTAGGAAATAAACCATTATCTATTCCATCTATTTGCATAACTAGTTTTTCATCTATTACATCAAATAATTTATCAGGATCACTTACATTCATGCTTTCTAAGTATTTATGTCCATATTCACGCCATATAAGTCCGAAAGCTGAATATTTAATTTGTTCATTACGCATTTCTGCATCTTCTTGATGATGATCAAATTTTGTATAACCTATATCATAGATAATAGCATCTTCTCTATTACCTTCAACTTTATTAGTACGACATACAACTGGATTTTCAATCACCTTACTAAGAAGCATTGTACAAAAAACTTCATCTGGATGAAAAGTTGATGTATGTGTTACTAGATTAGCTTCTTCTATGTTTTTTGTTATTCTTAACATGACTACCTCCATTTATATATCTTAAAAACTTAACTACTTCTAATAATAGTATAAAAATAACACTTATCACTAAACATACAAAGTAGTTTTGAACACCTATATTCTTTGTTCCAAAAGAACTAATATGTAATACTAAAATACTTACTCCTATACTTAAAATAATAAATAGTATTAAAAATATATTCTTATAACTTTTAACTAAATTATATATAAGAACCTTATCACTTATTAAATGTAATACTAAGAATGTATTAACAAAAGTAATTAATAAGTAATAGAAAGTATTAATAAACTCATCTGATACCATGTAATTACTTAAATACATAAATATAAAACTAATAATAAACATAACTAATAAAGAACCTATTATATCTAGAATAATATCATCTTTACTAAACATCTTATTCTCTTTAACAGGATATCTCTCATCAATATCTTTATGAATCTTATTATTACTAAAAACATATCTAGAACTAATATATTTTAAAATTATAAATAATAAACTAAATTCTATTCCTGTATTAATATGGTAATCCATAAAATAAAGAAATACAGATGATAAAAAGAAACCTAAAGATATCATTACTAAATAATTAATACTATTTAAATAATTATCATAACTTTTTCTAGAAAGAATAATATCATCATAAGTCTTATTTAGATCTTGTGACTTATAATAACTTTCTTTCCTTTCTTCTTTATTTACTATCTCAATATGAGCATTCTTAAACTTATCTACTAACTTTTCATCGATCTTTTTAGTTGTATATATCTTACTAACATGTGATAAGTCTTCTTTTAATTTAAATGTATTAATACTTAATCTAAATAAATCAATCGGCAATATTAATAATACTAAACTAAATGATAAGAACATCTTCTTTGTTATAACATAAAGAACTAAAAAGATAATAATATCTATTATTAATATTAATAAACTTAGTTTAATTTCTTTCTTAGTATAAGAACTATTATGATTACGAAATTTAATATTAGTAATTAATACTAAGATAAATAAAATACCAAGTAATATATATTTCATCCTAAAACCACCTACTTAATTATACCACTCTTAACTATCTAAAAAATCTTGTAACTTCTTAAGATTATAGTTACTAATACCGAACTCAATCGAACCATTTTCTTCTTCCAAAACATTCTTAATAAATTCCTTATCTCCCATTTTGATAAGTCTTTCTGTCATATAATCTTCATCACTATCTTCAACTAAATAGCAAGCATACTCAACTAAATAGAAAGAATCCTTCTTCTTTATATAATAATCAATTACCTTACCATGATTAAGTTTAGGATAAGCACCAGCAAGTCTCCACATTGGTTCACGCATATCCTCCTTAATCAAATAATTAATCATTTCATCAAATTCTTTTTGAGATTTATCTTTTCTATCGTCACCTTTTAATATATTAATTATCTTATCTCTAACTTCCATAATATCTCCTCTAATAAAAAAAGTACTTATTAAAAAGTACTTAGTTGTTCTGGTTCATGAATATTTGTTTCAAATAAAGGTATTTCATCACAAGAAGTACTATCTTTAGAATTCATTCCATTATACTTAATAATATCCATAATATTTTTATTATTTAAAACAATTTCTTCACTTGTTCTAATGATCTTAGGGCCTTCACATTTAGCTTTTCTTCTAACATCTAAATAAACATGAGCACTATTCTTATAATCTAAAATATAAGCCTCAAAATCTCTTGTTTCATTTAAATTACAATCATTAAGATTTAGTTCGCCTGAAATATAATATAAGTCTTTTTCTTTGTGAGCAGTTAAAGAACTAATCTCTAACTTAGTAGTTCCAGATTGAGTAAGTGGGTATTTAGTATCTCTAATTTCTTTGCAAGCACACAAAATATTAAAGATTCTCTTTTGTTTAGCTTGAGGTACCCCATAGAATATAAAATTTTCGTTTAAACCTTTTTCTGCCATATACCTCAAACTCTCTTTCTGTCCATCTTTTTGAAAATTCTAACTCACTCGATGACTTGATGTATCATCAATTCCTATAATATCACAATTCATATCAAATTTGATATCATTATTTTAATTTTTTTATAATTTTTTTATTCGTGATGACAAGTCCGTCAAGTAACGCCCTAATTACTTATATTTGTATACTTAATTAAATAAGTCATTGCATCATTACTAACTAAAATATCTGTAATATTATCCTTATCTGTAGATATTGTAATATCTGTTTGATGTTTACCAATCATAACACTATATTCATATTTTCTTTGTTCTAAATATGTTGGTTCTACCTCTTCTTTAATTAAAGCTAAAATCTCATCAGCTTCTAAATAATGTGTATCAACATTATTTAGAACTTCTTTCTTATTAGCTTTAGAATTATAAGATACTACTTTAGAACCGACACAATTACCACTATCAACGCCATCTTTATAACTACCATTACAATTATATTCAATATTATTACCATACATTAATCTAAAACTATAATCATAACTAGTAGCATTTAAAAGATTCGCTTTTTGTTCTTCGATTGTCTTATACTTTTTAATTTCTTTATTCTCTTCTATTTGTTTTGTTAACTCTTCTACTTTATCTTCATCATAAAACATTGTATCTGGAGCAAAGAAAACAATATAAGCAAGAATACCAACTACAATTACACCATAAATAATTAAAAACTTTACCCTATTTTTCATACAACAATTGTATTAATAACCTCTTCTTTATTTAAACCATTAATATAGTCACGAGCATCCATCGCTCTCTTACCAAATGGTTTAACTTTCGTAATATAAATAACTTTATCTTTAGTACTAACACCTAAAGCATCCTTCTTAATATCACAAATAGTTCCTGGACTTAAAGTAGAACTATTTTCACCAATATAAGCTTCTAGTACTTTAACTTCTTCATTATTAATAATGGCATAACTTGTAGGGAATGGATTTAATCCTCTAATGTGATTAAATACTTCTCTTGCACTTCTATTAAAATCAAGATGTTCTTCTTCTCTTGATATATTATGAGCAAATGTTGAAAGAGAGTCATCTTGTTTAATTCTATTATTAGTTCCTGAAACAATACTTGGTAATGTTTCTTTTAATAAACTAGCACCCATATCACTTAATTTATCATGTAATGTTCCTACATTATCACTATCTAAAATTGGTAACTCTTCTTGACTAATAATATCCCCTGTATCTAGACCTTTATCCATATACATGATTGTAATACCTGTCTTATCATAACCATCTATTAAAGCATGATGTATAGGAGCTCCACCTCTTAAATATGGTAATAAAGATGCATGTACATTAATGCAACCAAGTCTTGGTTGACTTAGTATTACTTCTGGTACTATTTGACCAAAAGCACAAGTAACAATAATATCTGCATTCATCTTAATTATTTCTTCATAATCTTCTCTTAATTTAATTGGTTGGAATACAGGTATGTTACTTTTTAATGCTCTTTCTTTAATTGGTGAGAATCTTACTTCATGATTTCTACCAACTTCTTTATCTGGTTGTGTAACAACCATAATAACATTTGTATTATCAATTAACATATTAAGAACAGGAACAGCAAAATCTGGTGTTCCCATAAATATAACACGTAAGTCTTTCATTAACTGTCCCTCCTATTTTCAGAGTTCATTTCAATGTCATCTGTAAGTGTTCTAATTCTTTCCATAATTCTTCTTACTTTAACTTCATCATCACTATAGTTACTTAATCTAAAATGATCTTCTAACTCTTTCATTGTTAGATTGGAAGTAAAGAAAGTTGGTAAGTAATTACGCATACGATATTCTAGCACTGTACCTAAGATTTCATCTCTTGACCATTCAGTATTCTTTTCAGCACCAATATCATCTATTAACACTACATCCATCTCTTTTAAACTATTCATTATTTGATCCATTGAATCAAAATCACTCTTAATCTTACTTAAGATTTCTGGATAATAAACATATAAACTATTTACTTTAAGATTTTTTAATTCATTAAATAAAGCACATATTAAATATGTTTTACCTGTACCATAAGAACCATGTAAATAAAGACCTTTCATCTTCTTACTAATATCATAGTTCTTATAGAAATCTTTAATCCATTTAATAGCTTTCAAACGATTCTTATCAGTTAAATCAATATCAGCCATTTTAGCATTTTCTAATTCTTTATCTCTTGTAATCTTACTATTCTTTTTCTTAAAGAATTCCTTTTCATATTTACATGGTAAGTATGCAAAGTTCAAATCACTATCAGGATACATTACATATCCTTCAACATCATTCTTACATTCCATTAAACCTTTACATTTTTCACAGTTATGTAATTCCTTACATGTTTCCTTTAACTTACTAGTAAATAATATAACCTTCTCTTTATCTGGTTTAATACGAGCTACTAATTTCTTAAATTCTGGATCTTTTAATGAATTATTATATTCATCAATTAATTTTTGTTTATCATATTTTAAATTCATTATAATCACCTAAATTCTTTAAATGCTTCTTCAAGTTCTTTTAACTCTTCAGCACTCATTTCTTCTTTTTTAATATCTTTATTAAACCAAGATGGTTCGATTTGTTCTACTTTCTTTCTAACTGGTTGAGCACTACTTGTTTTAACTTTCTTACTATTTTCCTTTCGTGCTTGTTCCATAGCTTCCTTAGCTGTCTCAATACCAAGTCTTTGCCATTGAGATGCAATTGATTCTATATAATCCTTATTTAACTTATTATTATTCTTTCTTAAAACATAATCAATTAAAACATTAATAACAGCCGGTTTAAGGTTTAAATCCATTGCTAATGATTCAATAATCTTTATATCTCTACTAGTTGGTTTAACACCCTTATTTTTAATTGTTAAATAATCAATTGGTGAAGTATTCTCAAACATATAAATAATTTGTGAAATTGGGCTTTTATCACCTAAAGATTCTTTTAAATATTCTGGTTGTGTTTTATAAACTAAACTAGGTAGATTAAAGTTATTATTATATTCATAATACTTTCTAGCATTCTTTCTTAATGCTTCCTTATCTACAATACCTTTATCTGTTATTGTATCTCTAACAATATCAATCATACGGTTAGTATCAAAGTTATAAATGAATGCTAATTCATTTATAAGTTTCTTAACTTTCTTGTTAAATAGATTATCATTAACAATATAGTTAGGCATTGCATTAGTTAACATATCAAAATCAACTAATTCATCTAGAGAAGGACTTCCATTTCTTCTTTCTCTTGTTTCAAACGTTTCAATATTAGGATCACTCTTATATATCACATTTAACTTCTTTGATATATTAGAATACTCTTTCATATCAATCTTAGGTATTTCATATTCTTTTTTAATTCTTTCATATTCACTCTTACCTAAGTTATTATATAAAGTAATATTAAAGATTGGTGAATTAAAAAATTCTCGTGGACTTAATGGTGAATAAATCTCATAAACATATTCATTTGTTGTTTCACCTTTCTTATAAAAAGTTTGAATTAAACCCACTGCTTCTAAGCTTTCTCTAGCTTTCTTAATATCACTTAATTCTACTTTAAGTCTTGTAACTAAATGATGATGTGTATAAGTATCACTTATCATCTCTAAATACTTAGCATCACGAAGTAATGCCATATAAAGAGATGTAGCTATTGGACCAATAATTGGTTCATATAAAGATACTAAGTTATTCTTATCAAAATCAGTAATAATTGATTTAACAAGAACCATATAATTATCTGCTGGTAGTAGAGTTATATCATTCATCTTAGTCACCTTCTTAACAACTTCTATTATATAAAAAAATAGCAATAAAAAAAAGACAATATTTCTATTATCTTTTATTAACAACCTGATGTAGGAGTACAAGCTTCTCCATTATATTCCATAATTAAATTAGTATCTTTATTAACTAAATCTTCATAACTATTTTCGCCTGGAATAACAACACCTAAAACTTCACCATCTTTAACAAATACAACAGTCCCATCTTCAAGTCTCTTTTCGCCAGTACTTACAGTTTTACCACTATCAGTAACTAAAACATAGTCATTTAAATAATTAGCTAAACTAATTAATACTTTACTATATGTTTCAGAAGCTTTAACGCTAACCTCAGCTTTATTCTTTTTATTTAATACAAATAAATCTCTAATATCATTACCATCTACTTTTAAACTAACATAATTAAATTTATCTAAACCACTATTAGATGCAGCTTGTAATAGAGATTTAACTGCTAATCTAGCATCATTACTTTCAGGATAACCAAATAATATAACTCCAGTATCACCGTCAATGATATCACTAGCTTTTTGTAGATCAATAATATTAACGTTGTTATTCTTATCAATCTTTAATTCTATATAATCTTCTTTACCATTTAATTCTTCATAAGATTCTTTAAATTCTTTTTCATCTTTAGTAGGAACATATTCTGAAGAATAACTCTTCTTACCTATCTTACCTTCTTTATATTCGTAACCAATAACACCACCAATAATGATAACAATAACTAAAATAACAGCTAAAAGACCTTTAGTTTGTTCTTCTTTTAATTTAAAAGTATTAGTTTTATTACTTACTTTAGCTTCTTTAACATTTTTCTTTTTCATATTATTCTCCTTGTTTAATCTTAGTACTTCCTAAAATACTAGTAGATTCAATATAAATCTTATTTTTATTCTTTTTAGAACTCTTCTTAATATTTTCCGTTTCACCTAATATATTAACATTATCCATTTCAACATCAAAACTGTCTGGTAATAATATTTCAGTTGAACCGAAGATTGTTTTAGTAACAATAGTACTCTTATTACTTATCTTAGCTTTTCTTAAATCAATTATATTACTAGCAAATATTGTACTAATAAAACCACCATCAAAATCAGTCTTAATAATTTCTTCACCTACACCAATAATAGTTGTATAGATCGGTACACTCTTACTAGTATCCTTCTTATTAGGTCCTCTAACAACATCAATAATAAAACCAATAATTAGAAGTATTACTGCCATTGAAACAGTTAATAATAAGAATAATTTATTATCTATTACATTATATATAGATAAGTATATAAAGATACTTACTAATAAGAAATATAAACTATGTAACTTATGATGAGCAAATATTAAATTACTTAAACTAGGAATTAATATTATTAATACCCACCATCCATCAAAAAATATATTATATTTTGGAAACAATATATATAACATAATTGCTAATACAAAATATATTAACGTTACACCGCAAAGAATTAGATTAAATACTCTTTCCTTCATAATCTCACTTCTTTCAATATACACTCTAGTATATAAAAATAAGCACAAATTTACAAGGAAAAACTACTTAGATGGATCGCATGATACAGTATCAAAATTTAATGTATTTGGTCCAATAATAACATCGTCACTTAGTACTTCATCACATACCAAGATTCTATAATTATCAAAACTATAAATCTTAGAATCATCATCAACGTTACTTAAAACACCTTTATTATCTTTTATTAAATCACTTAACTTAACTTTATTACTAGATAAAGCCATTGATAACTCATAATTCTTATCAGCAAAAGATAAAGTAGCATCACCAATACAATATGTATAAATCTTATATTGATCATTTTCTAAAATAATATTCTTCTCTTTATCACAGTTTTCAATTGTTGTAACATTTAATTCAAAGCTAGATAAATCAACACTAGAATATACCTTACTTTCATACATATAGATAACACTATTACCATTCACTGTTTCCATTTTCTTAATAACACCTATAACTGTTATTTCATCATATACATCGTAATCATCTAAAGCTGCATCTGGATTCATCATAATAACATTAAGTGTTATATTATCAGCAAATTCAACATATCCATTAACAGTTAAACTAGTAGTATTATACGGAGCCATCTCAATTGATGTTTGACCATTCTTCTTACTAATACGTCCTTTAACTTTAACATATCTATTTTTATAATCATTATAGTTTTCTTTAATTGAATTTAAGAATGAATTAATATCAACTAAATCAATGTCATCAACAGAACACGCATATCCACCTGCATAGAATGCATCGACGATTAAATTATCATAATTAGATGTATCACATTGCCATACTCTAACACCAATAGAATTATAAACTCTTACCTTACCATTAGAGATAATATTATATGAGAATACTGGTATTCTCTTAAAAGTATAAACAACTATACCATCAAGTAACATTGCCATAACAATATATATCACAGCAAATAACACATAATTCTTAACCTTTAATATATAGCATGTAAGATAACTTAATAACATAACCCCCACAATGACTAATAATAAACGAATTACATTAACTTCTTTAAACATAAAAGCAATACCAATTAAAGCAATTCCTAAAATGCCAATTAAATAATGATAGTCAAATTTCCTACTATTCTTAGTCATCCTACTCACCTACCATAAGTATAATAAATACAAATAAAAAAAACCATAAATTATGGTTTTTTTTATAAACACTTTACACTAACAATTAGTTAAGAGCATCTTTAAGTTTGCTACCAGCTTTGAATGAAGCAACAACCTTAGCAGGAATCTTAATTGATTGTTTAGTTAATGGGTTAATACCTTCTCTAGCAGCACGTTTTTTAGCACTAAAAGTACCAAAACCAACTAATGCAACTTTGCCTTCTTTTTTAAGACCAGTACTAACTCCTTCTACGAATGCGTCTACAGCTCTAGCAGCGTCAGCTTTAGTTAAGCCAGCTTTAGCAGCAACGAATTCAACTAATTCTTGTTTTCCCATAAAACATACCTCCCATAGTATTTTTCATAAGGATTATCGTCCTTACATATTAAAAATAGCAAAAACAAAGACTAAAATCAAGATATAATCGCACTTTTTTCCCTAAAATATGCAAAAAAATAAAAAAATATCGGCATTTTCTACCGATATTTTCGTTATTTAATTTGTTTCTACTTTATTTTCGTCGTTCATAATACTGTAATTAAGAATATAATTCTTAAATGTTAAGACATCAGCATACATATCTACAGTACTTATAGCCTTAGAACTAGCGTCATAATTAACAGACTCAATTATGTTTTCAACTTCTGTTGAATTGTTCTTTTTAGCTTCATCATTAGTATAAACTACAGTGATTGTAATAATATAATTACCAGATCCACCTACAAATAAATATCTTACATGAGTGATCTTATCACTATCATTTACTACTTTACCTTCTACTTCAAAAGCTTTAGAACCATTTACTTTTGTTTCTGAAACTTTAGTATCAGATAATTTAAAACTTGAGTTTAAGTATTCTTGAATATTTTCTTTAGTTAATTTACTAAATGGAACACCATTTACTACATCTAAACTAATAATTGTTGAATCATCGCTATTAACAACTACTACACCTGATAGATAGTTTCTTACTGACCAACCATCTTCTACTTGTAGTTCAAAACCGTTAACTAAAGCTGTTTTAGTATTTTTACTAACTTCAACTTCCTCTACTGGTTGTTGTTTAGCAGGAGCTGCCATATTTTTATTCTTATTAATAAATAAGAAAATACCAGCACCAACAAATACCAATAATAATGGAATAATTACAGCTAAAGTCTTTTTATTAAAACTAAAACTGAACTTCTTACTTGGTTTTGCACTGACTTGTTCAGTAGCTACTGGAGCAGCCGTATTATCAGTTGGTTGAACTAAATCACCAATACCACCTTGTTGACTTGGAATTGGACTAACGCTAGCTGGTGTATTAATTTGAGGACCTAAAGCACTTAAATCTGGTGTAACTGCTGGAGCACTTACAGTACCAACACTAGCATTTGTAATATTATTAACATTAGTTTCTACATTAACTGGATTAGTTGCAGGAGCACCAACAATATTAGTAGATTGTACAGGTTGAGGTGCAGGTGCTGGAGCTACTGGTTGAGGAGCTGGAGCAACTTCTGCTTGAACCGGTTGTACAGGAGCTGGTTGTTGAACTTGT
>CADBLZ010000011.1 GCA_902795675.1 uncultured Erysipelotrichaceae bacterium | reverse complement strand
GGCATTTCTAGTGATGGATCAATTTCTGCTCCACAGTGAGTACAAAACTTTTCCTTTACACTTACTTCTTCTCCACATTTTAGGCATTTCACATAAATCACTACCTTACTATATATACATTTTATCATATTTTATTAATTAAATATACAAATAATGTTTGTTTTAGAGTATAATTAAATAGAGCCTATAGGATGTTCTCGTATATGGTCTTTTTTTATTGGTAAAAGGAAGAGGTGAAAGAAAAAATGACTAAATATGTATTTGTTACTGGTGGTGTTGTATCTGGACTTGGTAAAGGTATTACAGCATCATCTATTGCACTACTTTTAAAAGCTCGTGGCTATAAAGTATTCATGCAAAAATTTGATCCTTATATTAATGTTGATCCAGGAACAATGTCTCCTTATCAACATGGAGAAGTATTCGTTACAGCTGATGGTGCTGAAACTGACTTAGATTTAGGTCACTATGAACGTTACATCGATGAAGAACTAAACTACACATCTAATATGACGATGGGTAAAGTTTTAGCATCTGTTATTGAGAAAGAGCGTCGTGGTGACTTTTTAGGTGGAACTGTTCAAATGATTCCACATGTTACTAATGAAATTAAAGCTAAGATTTATGAAGCTGCTAGAACTAGTAACGCAGATATTATTATTACAGAAATTGGTGGTACTATTGGGGATATAGAATCACAATGTTTCTTAGAGAGTTTAAGACAAATGAGATTAGAAAATGGTGTTGAAAATACTTTATTTGTTCATACTACTCTAATTCCTGAAATATATGGTTCAGGTGAATTAAAAACGAAACCTACTCAACACTCAGTTATTGAAATGCGTGGTTTAGGTTTACAACCAGACATTATTGTATGTCGTACACCAGTTATGTTAGATGAAGATATTAAACAAAAGATTTCAATGTTTTGTTCTATCTCACCTGACTCAGTTATTTCTAGTCCAGATGTAACTAATGTATATCGTATTCCATTAATTTATCATGAACAAAAAATTGATGATATTATTTTAAATCAATTTAAGTTACAACAACGTAAAGCTAACTTAAAGGATTGGGAATCATTAGTTAAGACAACTGAATCTTTAAAGAAAGATGTTGAAATATCTTTAGTTGGTAAGTATGTTGAATTACATGATGCTTATATTAGTGTTGTTGAAAGTTTAAAACATGCTGGTTATGCATTTAATGTTAATGTTAAAGTTAATTGGGTTGATTCTGAAAAATTAGAAGATCCTAAATGTGATTTAAAACAAGTATTTAAAAATAGTAAAGGTATTATTGTTCCTGGTGGTTTTGGTCAAAGAGGTATTGAAGGAATGATTAATGCTTGTAAATATGCTAGAGAAAATAATATACCTTATTTAGGATTATGTTTAGGTATGCAAATAGCAACAATTGAGTTTGCACGTGATGTATGTAAGATTGAAGATGCTAACTCTACTGAATTTGATCCAATGTGTAAGAATCCTATCATCGATTTAATGGCTGATCAAAAAGAAATTATTAATATGGGTGGTACTTTAAGATTAGGTAATTATGATTGTGAAATTCAAAAAGGTACTTTAGCTTTTGAAGATTATAAAGAAACATTAATTAAAGAAAGACATAGACATCGTTATGAATTCAATTCAAATTATAAAGAAGAATTAGAAAAGAATGGTTTTGTGTTTAGTGGTATTAACCCACAAACTGGTTTAGTAGAAATTATTGAAATACCAAATCATAAACATTTTATAGCTTGCCAATTCCATCCTGAATTCAAGAGTAGACCAAATCGTCCACATCCTCTATTCAGACATTTTGTTGAGGTTGCTAGTAAAGAAAAATAAAAAGTAAGTTATTAACTTACTTTTTTTGTGCTTCAATAGAATTATATTTAATACATTTATTATCTTCTAATTCATAATCTTCAGGACATTCTTTTTTGATGTCCTCTTCTTCATTTATAGTACATGTTTTATTTTCTTCATTATATTCCCCTTCAGTACATTCATATGTTTTAGTTACTGACCATTTTTGAAGAATCCAATGACATTTATCATCTACTTTATATTTTTTAGCACCTGTTGGACATACTAGTTCACCTTGTTGTTTAGCACGTGATGATTCTTCATAACTATAGCTATCACAGATGGTATCAATGATATCGTTACCATTTTCATCTTTAGCAGGAACATCTTCACCTGCTTCATTTTTTACTGTACGTGGTTGTTGATGAGAAGCTAAACACTTACATGAACCATCTTCATTCTTTTCTGGGCATTTAGTTAGTTTACAGTTTTCTCCATCTTCGTTAATGTTCTCCCAACCGTTACTCTTTTCTTCTTCAGTTAAGGCACAATATGTTGATGGAACCATTTCTAGTACTTGATCACTAACACATTTATTATCGCCATTAAAGTATCCACTTGGACAACCATAAGTTGTCTTAGCTGGAATGATAACGTTATGGAAACATTTTGTTTGTTCTTCATTTAGTTCAAAGTCTTCTGGACATGAAATAGTATATTCTTTGATATCTTCTTCTATTTTACATTTATTATTATCAAGAATACCTTCTTCACAATAATAGACAGTTTTCTTTTTAGAAAATAATAAAAATGATGCACCTGCTATTATTATTAAACCAATTATAAGTAATATTACTAATGTTCTATTTCGCATTTTTAGTCACCTATTTTTATTATTATAGCAAAAATAGGGTCAAAAAAAAACTACTAAGTAGTATTAAACTATTCAGCAGATTCTTCTTTTTTAATTACTTCATTACCTTTATAGTAACCACATTTAGGACATGCACGATGAGGTCTAATTGTAGCACCACACTTAGGACATTTTGTTAAAGCGCCAACTTCTTTTTTTAGATGTGTACGACGCATTCTTTTACTAGTTTTACTAACTTTTCTAAAAGGAACTGCCATAATTTACTACTCCTTTCCCTTTTCTTCTTCAAGACGCTCTAATAGAGGAGCTAATCTTGGGTCTATTTTTTCTTTTCCTTCATCAACAAATTCCCAACCCTCACCTGTTAGATTTCTCTCTTCATCAGGTT
Source organism: uncultured Erysipelotrichaceae bacterium (assembly GCA_902795675.1). Lineage (GTDB taxonomy): Bacteria > Bacillota_I > Bacilli_A > RF39 > UBA660 > Coprovivens. The sequence goes on along the minus strand of CADBLZ010000011.1, from coordinate 1,557 downwards.
TAGTTGTGAAACTGATGGGAACTTCCAATACAATATTTTGCCATAAAATGTCTTTAATATCAAGTCTTTTTGCATCTTTTTGATAATTTTCTTCAGATATATCATCTAAAACTGAACTAATTTCGATATCAAATGGATAATCTACTGGTTCACCAGTGATTGCATCTAGGATTGTCATCTTACCTTTTACAGTTGCATCTAAGATTATTTCTTCTGTAACAGATAAATATACTCGACCATTTACTTCGACATTATTTAGTTCTTTTATTTGAGACTTGGATAGATATTCTTCATCAAATGAATAAGTGTTAGATATATCTACTCCTTTTTCATCGATTAGTTTTAAATCTATAATCATATTAATCACCTACTGGCGTGTTAATTATACCCTATTTTCTTGAATATTACAACTTTATAAAGTAAAATTATTATAGGAGATGTAATAGATGAATGTTATTGGTTTAATAGCTGAATATAACCCTTTTCATAATGGTCATATGTATCAGTTAAATAAAATTAAAGAAATGTATCCTGATTCTATTATTATTGTATGTTTAAACGGTTATTTTACTGAACGTGGAGACATATCTATAATGTCTAAAGAAGATAAAGTTAAAGTTTGTTTAAATCATGGAATTGATATTGTTATTGAGTGTCCTTTTGTCTATGGTACACAAAGTGCTGATATCTATGCTTATAATAATGTTAAGTTATTAAATGAATTTGGTATTGATACTTTAGTATTTGGTTCTGAAACAGATGATATTAATTTATTTAAGAAGATTGCTTTAATACAAGAATCAGATGAATATAATAAGAATGTTAAGTATTATTTAGATAACGGTTTAAACTATCCTACAGCTATGAGTAAAGCTTTATGTTTAAGTGAAGATATTAGTTCACCTAATGATTTACTTGCTATTAGTTATGTTAAAGCTATTAATAAGATTAATAAGAATATTGAACCTGTAAGTATTAAAAGAACAAATGATTATCATGATGTTAGTTTAGATAGTGATATTGTTTCGGCTAGTAATATTAGAGAAAGATTAAATAATAAAGAAGATATCACAAGATATCTACCAGAAGATTCATTTAGTTATATTAAGAAGATAGATTATGATCATTTATATAATTTATTAAAATTTAAAATATTAACAGAAAAAGATTTGAGTATTTATGTTGATGTAGATGAAGGTATTGATAATAGAATTATTAAAGTTATTAATGAATCAAAATCATTTGATGAATTAGTTATGAATATTAAGTCTAAGAGATATACTTATAATAAAATATCAAGAATGCTTCTTCATATTTTAATTGGTCTTACTAAGAAAGATAATATGAATATGAAGTTAGATTATTTAAAGATTTTAGGATTTAGTGAAGATGGTCAAAAGTATTTAAGTTTAATTAGTGATAAGTTTACTCTTCCATTAAGTAATAAAGATTCTAAGGTGTTTGAATATGAAAAGAAAGCTGCTTATATCTTTGGTGAAGCTATACATGAAGATATTAGTTTTGATTTAACTAATAAACCAATTAAAAGAGATTAAT
>CADBLZ010000010.1 GCA_902795675.1 uncultured Erysipelotrichaceae bacterium | reverse complement strand
TCATCATTCACAGCTAGTTATGAAGACTTAAATGTATTATCAACTATTCTAAGTAATTCATCTGCTAAGTAAGGAATTAAAACAAGGTAAACCAAAAGAAAAAAGAGAGAATTAATTCTCTTTTTTTGTTTATCACATGTTATAATTATAATAGAGGTGTTAAAATGGCAAACGAAAACGAAACTCAAACACCAGTAGAAGAACAAAAACAAGCTCATTCTTATGCCTTAGATAGTAAATGTCCTTCTTGTGGTGGCCCATTAAAATATAATGCCACAATTCAAAAATTTAAATGTGAATATTGTGACAGTGAATTTGATGTTAAAGAATTAGACGCTAAAAGTAATAATGCAGCTAAAGCAGAAAATAACAAAAAAGATAATGATTACGTTGAAGATGATGATACTGTATATGTTACATATACATGTCCAGACTGTGGAGCTGAAATAGTAGCTGATGAACAAACAGTAGCAACATTCTGTCTATACTGTGGTAATACATCAATCTTAAAAAATAAATTAACTGGTAAATTCCATCCAGATTTAATTATTCCTTTCAAAGTTGATAAAGCACAAGCTGAAGAAGCATTTAAAAACATTCATAAAGGAAGAATGTTCGTCCCTAAAGATTTTAATGCTCCAGAAAACATTGAAAAGATTAGAGGTTGTTATGTACCATTCTGGTTCTATACAACAGATGTAACAAGTCATATTGATGGTACTGGAAAAAATATTAAAACATGGACAACTGGAAGAACACATTATACTAAAACAGATACATATAGATTCAGTCGTGATGCTGTAATAGCATTAAATAAAATACCTAAAGATGCGTCTAGTCGTTTTGATGACAACTTAATGAATTCAATCGAACCATATGATTATACAAAACTAGAACCATATAACCATGCATATCTATCAGGTTTCTATGCTGAAAAATATGATGAAGATAGTGAAGTATCTTATCCTAAAATCCAAAAAGATATTGATGGTTTATGTGAAGAAAAATTAAGATCAACAACTACATACTCAACAGTATCAGTAGTTGGTCGTAAGTTTGAACATCAAATAAAAGAAAAACAATATGCATTACTACCAGTATGGATGGTTAATGTTAAATATAAAGGTAAAATGCACTTATTTGCCATGAATGGTGAAACTGGTAAATTTATCGGTAACATTCCATTAGATAAAAAGAAAGTATTAATAACTACTATCATTACTTTCTTAGTTTCAATAGTTGGTTGTTTCTTATTAAATCTAATATTCTTCTTAATATCTAAAATATAGGTGATAATATGAAAAAATATTTATTATTAATAATATCATTATTTATTTTCACATCAAATGTAAGTGCTTTAGATAATGATAAAAATACAACTGAAACTAAAATAGAAGAAAAAGAAACAATTACTCTAGATAAAGAAGAAACAAAAGAAACAAATAAAGAAGAAAAGAAAATTGATAAAAAGAAAAATAACGATAAAGAAAATGTTATAACAACAGGTGAAATTCCTGAAGAAAAGAAAGAAATCGAATTATTAAATAGAGCAGATTTTGATAACTTAGGTGTTAATAAAAAATGGAATATAACATCTAAAAACGAAAGTAACGTAAGAAAAACTCCATACGTTAAAAATAGTAAAGAATACATCTACGACTTCTCTGATATATATACACCAGAAGAAGAAGAGAAGATGAGAAAAGAAATTGAAGAGTTTAGAAATAAGTATAATATAGAAGTAATCATCTTAACTTATAATCTACCTTATAGTAATGATTCTGCAAATGAAACATTTGCTACTGATTTCTACGATTATAATGATTTTGGTTTAGATTTTGGTAGCTTCTATGATGGTGTTCTATTCTTTAGAAATACATATAATAGAGATCCATACTTCGATATGTATTCATTTGGTGAAGCTCAATTATACTACACACCAGATAGATTAAGTAGCACACTAGATTATATTTATAACGATGTTCATAATGCTAGATACTATCAAGCATTCGAACTTATGATGAATCGTTTAAATACTTATCATAAAGAGGGTAAAGTAAACGGTTATACAATCAATGAAAAAAACGGTGGCTTAGAAAAAGTATTTTCACCAAATGTTTTCTTAATAGTTGTTGGTTCTATCATAATTACAGCACTATATATTAGTCATAACGTAAAAAAGAATCAAATGATTAGATTAAGATTTGATGCTAAACCTTATGTTGAAAATATGAATGTAACTGATAAAACAGATACATTCTTAACTACTTACACAACTCACTGGACAGAATCAAGTTCTTCTGGTGGTGGTGGAGGACATTCATCATTCGGTTCATCAGGTGGAGGACATTCATCAGGTGGAGGAAGACACGGTTAATCCAAATAAGAATAGAGGGATAAAATGAAAAAATTTTATATAGCAGTTTCTTATATCTTAGTACTTGGTTTATCATTCATGCTAGCTCTTTATCTTTATCCCAAAATAAATAAAGCTAAAGCTGCTAAAGCAAATAGTGAACCAAAGAAAGTTACTGAACCTATAACGATTGATTTAACTAAAGAACCTAACTTAGTTATAATGCTAAATAAAATGCGTCGTGCTAAAGAATACTATTTAGGTAACATTGAAATAATAAACAAAAATAACTATAATGTTGACGAAACATTATATCAAAACAAAACAATAACTCTTAATGATTTAGATGATGAAGATAAAGTAAGAATAGCTTTTGCTTATAATCTTCCATCATATGCTAATAATTATTATT
>CADBLZ010000009.1 GCA_902795675.1 uncultured Erysipelotrichaceae bacterium | reverse complement strand
TAAGAAATAAAACTATTAATGATCGTTATATATCAGATATCATCATTGATATAAATCAAGGTTTACCAGCTCCAGAGAAAAATGTCTTACTTAAATTAAAAGAACTAATAGCTAAAAATAGGGGAGCAATTCTAAGTATCACTAGTTTATCATTCATGATATCTTTATCATTACATTCATCTATGACAAGAGTAAATAATAGATCAGAAACAATAAATGGATCTCATCTTGAATCAGCTGATGATATAAAACTAGAAGATGAAGAATACAATACAGTAACACTAACACCGTCTGTATCTTATTCTACTCAAGAATCAATTGTTGTATCTTCCGTAACATTTAATTCAGAATCTACTACTGCTAGTGTGAATTCTGCTCGTGTAGAACAAACCTTTATCAATCATGAACAAGAAGAAGTAGATGAAGAACTTGAATTACAGAGAAGAGTATACGAAATGGCGACTGAAAATCCAGAATTAGGTTTCGTACTAACTTTTGATAATCAAAAATATGATTTAAGTGAAGAAGATAAACAATTATTAATCGCTATCGTTGCTGCTGAAAGTGATGGAACATATGATGATAGTTTAGCTGTAGCTTCTTCTATCTTAAATAGATGTGAAGATGAAGCATGGCAAAGTGAATTTGGTGATACGCCAAGAGGCCAAGTAACTGGTTCAGGTCAGTATACTGTATATTCATCAGGTGCATATTTAGCATATATGGAAAATCCACCAGAAATCGTTTCACTTGCTGTTAATGACTGTTTAAATGGTGTTAGAAATAATGAATACTTAAGCTTCCTATCTAATGGTTCAACTAGTGGAGGAAGACAAATGATTTCACCAACAGGTAATCGATATAGATAAAAAAACATTTCCAAAAGGAAATGTTTTTTTAATTCTTATAACATTTGTAATACAAAATAACCTAATACTATTAAACCTAAGATAATACGATAATAACCGAATACTTTAAAATCATGTTTCTTAATATAAGCCATAAAGTATTTAATAACAAGCATTGATATAACAAATGATACTACACATCCAATAAGTAGAATTATTAGTTCACTTGTTTCAAATACAAAACCAACATCCATAACATACTTCGCTAACTTAAGTAGAGAAGCACCAGCCATAACAGGTATAGCTAAGAAGAAAGTAAATGTTGATGCAACACTTCTTTCTAAACCTAGTAATAAACCACCAATAATAGTTGAACCAGATCTAGAAGTTCCTGGTATAAGTGATAATAATTGGAAACCACCAACACCAAGTGCTTGCTTATAACTAATATCATTTAAATCTTTAATATTTCTTTTACCAATATTTTTTGATTCAATAACAATAAAGATAATACCATAAATAATTAATGTTAATGAAACAGTAACACCATTATATAAATGAGCATCTAACCAATCATCTAGTAGAATACCGATTACTGCAGCAGGTAAACAAGCAACAATAATTTTACCCCATAAATTTAAAGTATCCTTAGTTTCTTTTTTACTTTTGCCAAATCCCCAAGGGAAGATAGTTTTAAAGTATAAAACAACAACCGCCATAATAGCACCTAATTGAATGACAACTTCAAATAACTTATAGAATTCATCTGATACATTTAAATTAATAAATTCATTTAATAATATCATATGACCCGTACTTGAAATAGGTAGCCATTCTGTAATACCTTCAATAATACCAAATAGTATAGCTTTTAAAAATTCCATATAATCACCTTGCATAATTATAACATAAAAAAAGATAGATTTTAATAATCTATCTTCATTGCATGCTTAACATCTTTCATTGTATCTTTAGCACGTTCTTTAGCTACATTTGTTCCTTCTTCTAAAATCTTTTCTACAAGTTCAGGATTTTCATCATAAACTTTTCTTCTTTCTCTGAAATCTTTTAAGAATTCTTGCATAGCACTAATAAGTTCTTTCTTACATTGAACACAACCTCTAGCGCCTTTCTTACATTCAGAACAAATATTTTCAGTATTATCTTTATTAACTAACTTATGATAATAATAAACCATACACTTATCTGGATCAGCAGGATCATCTTTCTTAATCTTATTAGGATCAGTAACAGCTCCCATAATCTTCTTACTAATAGTTTCATCATCATCTACTAGATAAATAGCATTACCAAGAGATTTACCCATCTTATCATTACCATCTAAACCTTTAATACGTTTATTTTCTGATAAATAAGCATCTGGTTCAACCAAAGTATCACCATAAATAGAATTAAACTTACGAACGATTTCACGACATTGTTCAAGTAGAGGAAGTTGATCTTCACCAACTGGAACAAGTTCACCCTTAAATGCTGTAATATCTGCAGCTTGACTAACAGGGTATCCTAAGAAACCATAAGTGATAGATTCACCATCATTACCAAATAATTCTTTCTTTTGTGCTATCTCAGATTTAACAGTAGGGTTTCTTTGTAATCTAGCAACAGTTACTAAATTAGAATAGAAAACTGTTAACTCAGCTATTTCTGGAACTTTAGATTGAATAAAGAAATGAACATTCTTTGGATCTAATCCACAAGCTAATAAATCTTTTGTTATCTCAAAAACATTTCTTCTTACTTTATCTGGATCATTAAAATTATCTGTTAATGCTTGAACATCAGCAATCTCTAAAAAGAACTCATAATCATTTTGTAGCTTAACATAATTAATAGTAGCTCCAAAATAATGACCTAAATGAAGATTACCTGTAGGTCTTAAGCCTGTAAGAATTGTTTTCATACATATCACCTTGGAATAATTTTAACACAATAAATTATGAAATAGAATAAATATTTGATATAATAACATAAGGTGAGGAGTATGGAATATAACTTTTTTGACAAAATAAAAGAATTATCTCTAAAGTATAAAGCTTTTATAGTTCCTATCTTATCTCTAGTTATAATAATAACTTTTGTTTATTTCTATAGTATCTCATACTCTAAATACATTAATTATGATTCATTTAATGAAATAGATGAATTCATTCGTATAACAAAAGAAAAAGATGCTAACATCTATAATCCATATAAAACTAAGATCGTTAATCAAGAATCACGTGGTATAGATATATCTGAATGGCAAGGTGAAATAGATTGGGATTGGTTAAAAGATAGTGTTGATTTTGTTATTATTAGATGTGGTGGAAGAACTACTGTTGAAGGAAAAATATTTGAAGATAATAACTTCCGAAAAAATATTGAAGAAGCAACAAAAAGAAATATACCAGTAGGTGTTTATTTCTTCTCAGCAGCTAAGAATGAAAAAGAAGTATATGAAGAAGCGTCATTTACTCTTAACTTAATAAAAAACTATAAAATAACTTATCCCGTTGTTTATGATTATGAAACAGTAAATGAAGCTCAAAGAACAGATGGTTTATCTAAAAGAGAAATAACTCATCATGCTAAAACATTCTTAAACTATATTAATAATCATGGCTATGATGTAATGGCTTATATAAATCAATATGATTATGATTACTCATATAACATAAATGACTTACAAGGAATAAAAATATGGTATGCATATTATGGTGAAAATCTACGTGTTAATAACTATGACATGCTTCAATATACAAGTACAGGTAGAGTAAATGGTATAAGAGGTAATGTAGATATGAATATATCTCGTTTCTCATATGTCTTAGAAGGTGAACAAAATGGTTAAAACAAATGAAATAGAATGTCCTCATTGTCATACAGCTAATTTAAAAGGAGCACTAAAATGTGTTAAATGTCATAAATACATTAAACCTAAAAAGAGTTGCCCTCGTTGTGCTCATATAAATGATGAAAAGAATATCAGATGTAGTAATTGTGGATATCGTTTTAAAAAAGAAATAAGTAATAAAAAATTTATTCTAAAGAATATTATCTTATCAGTTTTAGTAGTTATAATATTATTAGTTTTAGTTTACTTACAAAACATTGAAACATATAAACATATTAAAGCTTTAGGACAACTAGCATCTATTATTGCTATAGGTATGATCTTCATAACAATCATAGCTAAACCTCATCAAAAAGAAGTAAAATATAGTGCTGAAGAACAAATGGCAGATAAGAAACTAAAATCATTTAAACTTTTTAGTCATCGTTTACTAATTTATGCTATAATCTTAATTATTATTTTGGGTATATTTGTTTGTTATACCTTAACTAGGTAGGTGAAATAATGGAAGAAAGATTACAAAAAGTAATAGCTAACTCTGGTTACACATCAAGAAGAAAAGCAGAAGAACTAATTACTAAAGGAAAAGTATTAGTAAATAACAAAGTAGTAAAAGAACTAGGTACTAAAGTTACTGATGCTGATGAAATAATTGTTAATGGTGTAACATTAGAAAGAGAAGTAAAAAAAGAATACTACTTACTTTATAAACCAGCTGGTTATATTTGTTCTCTAAGTGATGAACATAATCGTAAAATAATAACTGAATTAATAGATACCAAAACAAGAATATATCCTGTTGGTCGTTTAGATTATGATACAACTGGTTTAATCATCTTAACTAATGATGGTGAACTATCTAACTTACTAATGCACCCAACAAATGGTGTTGAAAAAGTATATCGTGCTACTGTTTCACCAATCATGAAAATAGAAGATTTCTTAACACTAAAGAATAAAGGTGTAACTGTTAATGGTCGTAAAGTAAAACCATCTCGTATCAAAATAAAGAGTAAGAACGAAAATAAAAATAGTGAAATAATCGAAATAAGTTTAATTGAAGGACGTAACCATATCGTAAAAAATATCTTCAAAGAATTTGGTTCAGAAGTAATCAAATTAAAAAGAGAAAGATACGCTTTCCTAAATCTTGATGGTTTAGCTGAAGGTGGTTACCGTGAATTAAACTTAAAAGAAGTAAAAAAATTATACAGTTTAAAAAAGAACTCTAAATAAGAGTTCTTTTTATATTGACATAAATCTACTTTTCTTCAACGTCGTTGCACTTACATTCACCTTCGCATTTGCAAGGATTGCAAGTACATTTTTCATTTTCACAACCATCGAAGATTTCGATAGCTCCAACGGGGCATCCGTCACAAGCTTCTTGAAGAGTAGCATTACCTTCAACATTTTGTTCACTGATAACTTTAGAAACACCAGCGTCACTAAAATCAAAATGTTCAGGATCTACAGCTACACAAGCTCCACAACCGATACATTTATCTTCTAAAACTTTTACTTTTTTCATTATTCGTTCCTCCTAAAAGTAATTATATACTAAAGGAACATTCTAATCAAACAAATTATTTAAAAAATATTTGTTTTATGATAAGATATAGATAATAAGAAGGTGATAGAATGCAAACAAGAATGAACAAATATTATAATACTGATCAAAATAGCGGAGAAGCACCTTCACGTACTAAAAAGTATGAGCAAAGTTACCATCGTGTTTCCAATTTAGAAACTCTCGATGATTTTGATATAAGAAATAATGAATCAATTATTGGTGACAACTCAGCTGTTATCAACATTGATGAAATAAATGAATTACTAAAAAAACGTAGTAATAGAGATGAAGAAAAGAAAATCTTAGATAGTAAAGAAGAATTACCTCAAGTTAAATTAGATGAAACAAGAGAGTATGACATAAATAGTGTATTAAAGAAAGCAATGGATTCAAAAGAATCAAATTACATCGAAGATAAATATGCTAAACTTAATAACACTGAATTTGATATCTTAAATAAATTAAATATCAAAAAAGAAGAAAAAGAAGAAACTGATGTCATCCCACCAAAAGAAGAACTTAATACAAATGATGATATCGTTAATTTAATGAATACAATCTCATTAAATGAACAAGAAATAGCTAAAGCTCGTGAAAAAGAAGAACTAGATCCACTAAATGATTTATTTAGTGACTTAAAGGGTGACGATGATAATACTAAAGTAATGGGAACTCTTACAAAAGATCTAGAAATTGCTGCATCTCAAGAAGAAACAAAAGAAACAACAAAACCAATTGAAGAAGCAATTGAAAAAATAAAAATAGATAAAGAAAAAGAAGAGGAAGCTGAAGAAGCTCTAGCAGAAAAGAATATTAATAAAGCAGAAAAAATGTTAAGTGAAACTAATGAATTCACAGGTAGTCAAACATTTACTAAGAGTGACTTTGATGACTTTAATGACTTAAAAGAAGACATGCGTGTTACTAAAATACTTATCAAAGTCCTAATTGTTATCTTAGTAGTAGCTGCTTTAATAGGTTTATTTATCTTTGTAGATAAATTCTTAAATTTAGGTTTGCTAGATTTATTTAAATAAAAAGAATAGAGGGTAAAGTTATGAATAACAAATATATCTTCGTTAACAATGCAATTAATGATGGTATTGTCCTATACTTACAAGCTAAAGATGATCCAGGAGAAGATAAAGTAAAAGATAATACTTTTATGGTATCTGTAATAAGTATGTTAATTCTTATCTATGGTGACGAAATAACTAATACATATTACACAAGAGATAACGATGTATTTAAAAAATTGATAACTAAATATGGCTACAGTGATGAAAACTATCAAAAATTCATTGATGTCTTTGATAAATACTATAGCTTTGACTTAGGCGAAAGAACAAAACCAATCAAGAAGAAAAACAAATTCTTTAATCCTGTTCAAAAATGCCTAATCGACATGTTAGTAGCTAAGAATAACAAAGAAGCAGTTAAAATAGAAACAATAATTGATTTCTATGAATCATTATTTACTATTAAGAATAAAAACTTTTTTAAGAAAACTTATACATTAATGACAGCATATAATCCTTATGAAATTGATGAATACTTCAAAAAACAAGGATTACTAATAAACGAATAGGGTGGTTTAATGGAAAAGATTACTATAAATAATAAAACATATGAAATAATAAAAGATGAAAACAAAGTAATAGATATCGAAGAATTAACTGAATGTATTACTGAATACTTTGAACCTTTTGATTACATCGTTGGTGACTATGCTTATAGTAAACTAAGATTAAAAGGATTCTATGATTCTAATAACAAAAATGTTAAAAAATATAACGATATCGCTGGCTTAGAACAATACATCAAAGAGAAATGTGCATATGGTTGCAAATGGTTTGAAATCAAAAAAATAAATGATTGAAAACCATTTTTTTATTTGCTATAATATTATAGAAGAATAGAGAGGGATTAATATGCCAGAAAAAATATCCATCTTAAAGGAATCAGGCGAAGAGATACAATCTAATATAATCTCAATTTTTATGGTTCCTGAAACAGGTAAGAAATATATAATAACTACTGAAAATGCTGTGGATCCTCATGGACTCACTGTTTTGCATGTTAGTGAAATAGTTGGTGAAAACCAAATCGCTAAGGTATCTACAGATGAAGAATGGTCTAATATTAAAACAATCATGCGTTCCATCATTTCTGGTAATGCAGGATCATATCAATATCAACCATTAATGACTAAAGCTAATGTTTCTGGTCAATATTCAAGAGATATTTCAGTATCAATGAGTGCTACTCAACAAATGACAGATAGCTATGCAAAGGGAAGAGAAAACTTAAAAACTGAAACTCCTCCAGCACCTAGCGAAGTAGCTGCTCCAGAAAATGGCAATTCAATATTCCCAACTAATGGTAATCAACCAAGCGAAACAAACGAAGTTATTCCTGGCATCGCTGAAGTTCCAGCTGGTCAACCACAAGCTGAACCAGTAGAACAAGCTCCAGCACCAGCACCTGCAGTTGAAGAACCTGCACCAGTAGCTGCTCCTCAAGTAGCACCTACAATGCCTAGTATTCCTTCAATGCCAACAATGGGCGCTGTAAATAACATGCCTGCTGCTCAACCTGCCGTTCCAGTTCAACCAGAAGCTCCAGTACAACAACCAACTGAGATGAACATGAATGCAGCACCATCATTTAAACCAGATGCTTCATTAGATGAAGTAGTAACTGGTTCAACTGAATTATTTATGGCTGGTGTTAAAAACTTAACTGATACAATAACTGAAAAAGTTTATAGAGATTTATATAAAAAAGAAGAAGAATTAAAACAACGTGAAGCAATGTTAAATCAAAGAGAACAAATGCTAAATCAACAAATGATGAATCAAATGAATTACAACCCAATGATGTATAATCCAATGGGTATGAATAATATGATGAATCAAGGAACTCAAAGTATTCCAACTCAACAAATGCCAATGAATCAAAATATGGGCGCTCAACAAACTCAAGCCCCAACTCAAACAGTAAATCCAATGATGCAAAATCCTGGCATGAATAACATGAACCAAATGAGTGGAGCTATGAATCCTATGGGTATGAATCCAATGATGCCTCAAATGCCTCAAGTACCACAAATGGTAACTGCTGCTAATGATGCACAAACTGGTAATCCCACAAATCCAATAATGTAATAAAAAAAGAACCATAATGGTTCTTTTTTAAATGTCTACGTTAATAACGCCTTCAATTTCTGGTATTTCAGCTTTTAAAGTCTCAAATAACCCATTTTGCAAAGTATCATCAGAATACATACAATCTTTACAAGCACCTGTTAATCTAACAAATACTATATGATCCTTCTCATCATACTTAACAAATTCGACGTCTCCGCCTTCCATATATAAATAAGGTTTTAAACCTTCCAATACTTCTAATATTTTTTCAATAGTTGGATTCTTTTCATCTGCCATATTTCTCACCTAAAAAGAATTATAAAGTATTTTCCCTTTATTGTAAATACACCTTGTGGTATAATAATGGCGGTGAACGAAATGGAGTACAAGATAGGTGATATTATCAAATGTACAGTCACTGGCCTCCAAAAATATGGTGTTTTCGTATCAATTAACAACAATTACACTGGTCTAATTCATATATCTGAAGTATCAGATGAATTTGTTAAAGACCTAACTGAATACGTAAGTATTAACGACATCATCTATGCTAAAATAATTGAAATAGATGAAGAAAACAAAAAACTTAAATTATCCATCAAAAACATGGATTACCACTTAGGAAGAGATAATATCAATAAAGAAACCAATGGTTTTAAAATCCTTGGTGAAAAACTTCCTGAATGGGTTAGTGACTATATAAAGAATAAAGAAACTAGTGATAACTAGTTTTTTTATTTGTTTAAATATAAAATAAAGAATATAATAATATATATAGAAGAGGGGATACTATGAAACTCAAAAAGAAATATAAAAAAATCCTTATAATAGTAGCTATTATCTTATTAATAGCACTTATAACTATTGGTATAATAGGTTTAACTAAAAAACATAAAGAAAAAGTAGAAGCTCAAAAAGAAGAAGAAAAAATAAAAACAGCTGAATACGAAATGCTAGTTAAAATAAATCCATTAGTTAAAATCAAATTTGAAATCAACTATGAATTATGTCTTAATGAAGAAACTGATGAAGAATATAGATGTAACATCTCTGAAGAAAAAGTAACTGATTTAGTCTTACTAAATGATGACGCTAAAAATATATATAAAGATTTATCATTTAAAGACCAAAATCTATACAAACTACTAGCAGAACTATGTGATACAGCTAAAGAGAATAATATAACTGTAACTAACTTAAAACTAATAACAAACTACGATAACTTAAAAGAAGATGTAAAAGATACAATCTTATTTAATCGTAAATACCAAGAAGACTTTGAACTAGTACTAGAAACTAATGATTTAAAAGATCAAGAAACAATTATTAGTAACTTAGAACAAGAAGTTCAAAAAGAGAAAGAAACAAAAAAACAAAATCCTCAAACTACAAAAGAAGACAAAGTACCAATAATTCGTATAGGTGGTAACTCTGATATAGCAGAAGTAGTAAAATCATTACCAATTACTTTTATAGGTGACTCTGTAATGGTTGGTGCTGCTCAAAACTATGGTATAAACCTAAAAACTGTCTTCCCAAATTGTATTGCTGATGCTGCCGTTTCTCGTGCAGTTTCAACAGGAGCATCTCTTGTTAAAACATACAAGAGTCAAGGAAGACTAGGAAATCCAGTTGTTATTGGTTTAGGTACTAATGGTGGTTGTACATCATGTATTCAATCTATAATTGATACAGCAGGTAAAGATCGTGATATATTCCTAATAACAACAACTAATAAAGAAGATGTTAATAACACATATAGAGACTTTGCTAATAAGAATAGTAATGTTTACCTAATTGACTGGGCAACATTATCAAAAGGTCATGCTGGTTACTTCTATGGTGATGGTATTCATTTAACACCAGGTAATAATGGTGGTAGAGTAGCTTATATCAATGTAATATATAATGCTATATATAATGTATATGCTACTAAATACGGTTCTAAAATAGCTGAAAAGAAAGCTGAAGCAGAAGAAACAGCTAAAGAAACATTAGAAGCAGAAAAGAAAGTCGAAAAAGAAGAACAAACAAAAAAGACTGAAGAAAAGAAAGAAGAACCAAAACAAGAAGAGAAGAAAGAAGAAGAGACTCCTAAAGAAGAACCAAAACAAGAAGAAGAGAAAAAAGAAGAGGAAACTCCAAAAGAAGAACCTAAAGAAGAAAAGGAAGAATCTAAGGAAGAACCTACCGAATCAGAAGAACAAGAAGAAAAAGATAATAGTTAATCTATTATCTTTTTTATATACAAAAAAAACGAGGATAAACCTCGTAATTTTTAAAATGGTGCCCAAGGCCGGACTTGAACCGGCACGAGGGTTAAATCTCGCAGGATTTTAAGTCCTGTGCGTCTACCAATTCCGCCACTTGGGCAGGCACCAATGTCTTTTTTCAAGACAATTTGAGTATAACGCATATTTTTATATTTTGCAACACTTTTTTTTAAAAAATGTAATTTTTGTGAAAAAAAACTTAATTTTCTAATTTTAGTTATATTTTTTGTTGACATATTAATTTTTTCTATGCTATAATCAACTTGTTGTTGGAAGAGAACAACTTTTGGAGGAATACCCAAGTCTGGTTGAAGGGACCGGTCTTGAAAACCGGAAGGTCGTGTGAGCGGCGCAGGGGTTCGAATCCCTTTT
>CADBLZ010000008.1 GCA_902795675.1 uncultured Erysipelotrichaceae bacterium | reverse complement strand
ACCAGTAGCAAGCATTGGATCTAAAATAATAACTTCTCGTTTTTCAATATCTTTAGGTACTTTAAAGAAATAATTATGTGGTTCAAAGGTTTCTTCATCTCGATACATACCAATATGACCAATCTTAGCATTAGGTATAACTGTAATAACACCATCTAACATACCAGTACCTGCTCTTAGAATAGGTACAAAAGCATATTTATCTTCATCTAAACATTGTGTTTTCATTTTAGTTATTGGTGTTTCTATTTCTGTATCTTCTAATTCAGCATTTTTAAATGCTTCATAACATAAGAACATACCAATTTCTGATACTAATTCACGGAACTCTTTAGTTCCTGTTTTCTTATTTCTTAAAATACTTAATTTGTGTGTAATTAATGGATGCTTTAATTCGATAGTTTTCATTTTTTACCTTTCTTAACTTTACTCTTAGTGTCTTTAGTTTTACTTTCTTTCTTACTTAACTCAGCTTTCTTTTCTTCAATAATCATTCTTAAGATTTCAGCGTCATTCTTATCTTCTAAAATACTTTTAGCTTCTAGATTAAGTTCTTTTTCTTTATCCTTAGGTAATACAAGATTTAGAATAATACCTACGATAGAAGCAAGAGCCATACCAGAAATAGATAATGTTAAGTCTTTAGTAGCAATAGTTACAGCAGCACCACCTAAACCTAAAACTAACATAGATGAAGCTATAACAATATTCTTAGAATTATCAAAATCAATTTGATTCTTAATTAATACCTTTAAACCATTAATAGCAATGAATCCATATAGAAGTAGGGAAACACCACCTAAAACAGCACCAGGTATTGTATTAATTAAAGCAGTAAACTTACCTAAGAAACCCATTACTATAGCAATAATAGCAGCAAGTCCAATAACTTTAACAGAAGCAACTCTTGTCATACCAACAACAGCTGTATTTTCGCCATAAGTAGTATTAGCAGGTCCACCGATAGCACCAGCAACGAATGTAGCAACACCATCACCCATAATAGTTCTATCTAGTCCTGGATCTTTAATTAAATTACGACCAATAATATTTGATAAACTTTCATGGTCACCAATATGTTCACATAAAGTAACTAATGCAATAGGGACTATTGTAATTAATGCAGCAGCACTTAATTTATAATCAACAAATGGAATAACAAAATCAGGAATACTGAACCATGGAGCATCAAGAACAGGTTGGAAATCAACTAATCCAACACAACAAGCCATTATATATCCTGACACAATACCAATTAAGAAAGGAATAACTTTTAAGAATCCCTTAGCTCTAGTCATTACTAAAGCTGTAACAATAAATGAAGTGAAAGCAACAAGAATAGTTTTCCATTCAAGTGTTTCAGAAGCTAAACCGATTTGACCAACTGCACTAGGTGCAAGACCTAAACCGATTATCATAATCATTGGGCCAATAACAACTGGTGGTAATAGTTTTTCTAACCAATCCTTACCAGTAAAGTGAATAATGATTGCAACGATAATATATACAAGACCAACGGCCATAATACCAGTCATTGCACCGCTTATTCCACCAACTGCATAAGCAGCAGCTATTGCAGTAATATAAGCAAATGAGCTTCCTAAAAATACAGGTGATTTAGCTTTAGTACATAATATATAAATAAGTGTACCAATACCAGCAGCTACTAAAGTAACTGGAATAGTTAATACAGTTTCACCAGCAGCTGAATTAACTAGAATAGGAACAAGAACTGTTGCTCCAAACATAGCAAATACGTGTTGTATTGCTAGAATTATCCATCTACCAATAGGTGGACATTCTTCGACATCATATGTCATCTTATTTTTCATATCTTTCCTCCTTTGATATCTAAGCTATAAAAAAAGAGATAAAAACTTTAAAAGCTTTTATCTCTAATAGTAAAAACAAAAAGATGAGAAAAAATATCCCCACAAATTTGGCCCCTTTGTGTTATATATTTTTTCAACATCTTGTTCTTCATAACTTAAACACCTTAAAAAAATATTAAAGCAAAAAAAAATAAAAGTCAATAACGAAAATAATGTATAATAAAAATATAAAGGAAGTGTAATAATGAAAAACGTAAGAAAAATAGAACCACTTTCCCGTGCAGAAATAAATGTTGATATAGCTAATAAACAAATGAATGCTTTTAGTCAAAATCAACAATCAACTAATGACTTTGAAGATCGTTTACAAAAAGAAATGAAACGTCTTAAAGAAGAGGATGAAAAGAACTTTGAAGAACAAGTAGTAAAACTTGATAATAAAGAAAAAACTGATTTAAAAGAAACGATGGAAATGTTTAGAAGTATTCATAAATAATGAATACTTTTTTCTTTCTTTCCCTAGAAATAAGGCGGTTTTATTTGACAAAACACCAATAAAAACTTATAATACTATCCTACAAAGAAGAAAAAGGCGAGGCATAGTGTTTTTTTATGCCTAAAAATTTGAAAGGAGTTATTAATATGGGTATGGATATTGAAATCATGAAGCTTAATAGCGAAATGATTAAATATACAAGTGCTCTAAAAGTACTTGAGACTCAACTAGAAATAATAAATGATACCTTTAAATATACGAAGTCTTATAATCCAATCGAACATATTAAGACTCGTATCAAAACTGTTGATAGTATCAAAAAGAAACTTAAGAAAAAAGGATATCGTTTTACTGTTAAAAATATTGAAGAACATATTAACGATATCGTTGGTGTAAGAGTAATTTGTTCTTTTGAAGACGACGTTTATGACTTAGTAGATATCATTAGAAAAAGTGAAATCTTAACTGTTGTAAAAGAAAAAGATTACATTAAAACACCAAAACCAACTGGTTACCGTAGTTACCATATGATTGTAAAAGTACCAGTTCCATTAATTAATGATAATGTTGAAATCTATGCTGAAATACAAATTAGAACATTAGCTATGGACTTATGGGCTAGTTTAGACCATAAACTAAATTATAAGAGTGATTACACAACTAAAAGAATAGCTAATAAAATGTATAAAATATCTAATGAATTATTCAAAATCGATGAAGAAATGAGTAAAACATTAAAACTAGAAAACAAAATTAAAAAACAAACCAAGAAAAAATAAAACTGAAAGGAGAACTTCCTTATGACAAGTGTTGAGAACTTTAATAAAATCGAAAGTTTTAGTGCAGTTCATCCAGCCGCAAATGCTGTCTATGGTTACGGAAGTTCTGTTTTCAAACAAACTAATCATGAAGGTTATAAATCATTGATAGATGTTATCTTTGTCGTCCCAAACTTAAAAGAATGGCATAAAGAAAACCTTCGCTTAAACCCAAAAGATTATTCATTTTCTGGTAAATGCCATATAGCACTATCAACCAATAGTTTCTTAAAAGGGCCAAATGGAATAACATACTATAGTGGTATTCAATTTGGTGAAGATAGATATAAATATGGTGTAATTGAGAAAAAAGATTTCATTCGTAACTTAAAAGCTTGGGATACATTCTTTGTTGCAGGTCGTTTTCAAAAACCAACATTAGAAATAAAAAGTGATGATGAGATTAGAGAAGCTTTATCCGATAACTTAAAAAACGCTTTTCTTATCGGATCAATCTTAAGCGATGAAGAAACAGATATCTTCGATTTATGTAACAACATCGTTAAATTATCTTATATTGGTGATCAAAGAATGCACTTTGCTGAAGATCCAGATAAAGTTCGTAATATTGTTTATGGAAGTATAAGTGAACTAGTAAAACTATACTTAAACTATATTCCTGAATACATATCTATTGATGCTAAAGGTAGAATCAAAATAGATAAACAAGAATTAAGATATCATGTAAAAGAAATACCTATCGAAATACTTTATTACCTAACTAAGCATAACTACGATATTACTAATGAAACAGATTTACAAATAGGTATTGTAAGATTCTTCCAACATAAGAATGCAATTGAATCTCGAAATCAAATCTTCGAAGGATTAAAAACAAACGGTATTATAAGAAGTGTTCCATATACATTACATAAAATAGAGAAATATATAAAAGGTAGAAGCAAATAGCTTTTACTCTTTTTTTATATACAAATGTTTGGTATAATTAAAACAAGGTGAGCAATATGGACGAAAACATAAAATATTTTACAATAACCGCCTTAAATAAAGCTATTAAAAACATGTTTGAAAGAGAACCTGCCCTTAATAAAATATACTTAAAAGGGGAGATAAGTAACTTTAAACACCACTCAAGAGGTCACTTTTATTTTACTTTAAAAGATGATACTTCAAGATTAGCTGCCGTTATGTTTCAAAGCTTTGCATCTAAAATAAACTTTGAACCAGAAGATGGTATGAAAGTACTTGTTTGTGGCCGTGTATCTGTTTATGAAGCTACTGGTTCATATCAAATATATGTTGAACAAATGGAACAAGATGGTCAAGGAAATCTATTCCTAGAATTAGAAAAATTAAAGAAGAAATTATCTCAAGAAGGTTTATTTGACCAAGAGCACAAAAGACCAATTCCAAGATTTCCAAAAAGAATTGGTATTGTAACAGCGCCAACAGGTGCTGCTATAAGAGATATCTTATCTACTATAAAAAGAAGATATCCATTATGTGAAACAATCTTATTTCCAGCTTTAGTTCAAGGTGAAGGCGCTAAAGAATCAATTGTTAAACAACTTACAACAGCTCAAGACTTTGAACTTGATTTAATAATCTGTGGTCGAGGTGGTGGATCAATTGAAGATCTGTGGGCATTTAATGAAGAAATTGTTGCTCGTGCAATATATAATTCTAAAATACCTATAATATCTGCTGTTGGTCACGAAATAGACTGGACAATCGCCGATTTTGTTGCAGACTTAAGAGCACCAACACCAACTGGTGCAGCCGAAATGGCTGTTCCTAACTTAGTTGATTTAAATACATTAATAAATCAATATAAGATAAGATCAAATGAAGTTATTAAAAAAGAAATAAAACTTTATACAAATCGTTTAAATGATTTAAAAAACAATTATGTGTTAAAGAATCCAATGGCTCTATACGAAGTTAAAGAACAAAAACTAGATCACCATATAGATACATTAAATAAATTTATTAAAACATACTTAAATAATCGTAATCATTCATACGAATTACTAATTAACAAATTAGAATTACTTAATCCATTAGGTATTCTTAAAAAAGGTTACAGTATCGTAACCAAAGATGATAAAACGATAAAAACAGCTAAAGACTTAAAACAAAACGATGAAATAAACGTAAGATTTAGCGAAGGTACAATAAAAGCAACAGTAAAGGAGATTGATTAATATGGCTAAAAAAGAAGAACAAGAAAAAAGTTTTGAAGAAGCGTTACAAGAACTAGAAGAAATCGTTACTGAACTAGAAGAAGGAAATGTAAAACTTGATGATGCTATTAATAAATATAGTGAAGCAATGAAACTTGCTAAAAACTGTAGTGAAAAACTTAATAACGCTACTGAAAAAGTAAATAAAATTCTAAAAGAAAATGGTGAATTAGAAGATTTTGAAATAGAAGAATAACTCTTCTATTTCTTTTCATTTAATGTTATAATTAAATCAGAATAGAGGTATATATATGGCCGAAGAAAAGAAAAAAGTTGCTGCTAAAAAAAGAAAATACGTACAAAAGGTTAAACCTGAAGAAACTAAAAAGAAAGTAACTAAAAAACCTAAAACAGAAAAAGTAGAAAAAGTTAAAATCGAAGAACCAAAAGTAGAAGAAATTAAAGTAGAAGAAGTTAAAGTAACTGAAACTCCAAAAGTAGAAGAACCTGAAATACAAGAAGTTGAAAATAACGAAGTAAAAATAGAAGAAATAACTGGTACTAATGTCTCAGCTGTTGAACCTGTTTATACTCCTAAAAAAGAATCTAAACTAAAAGGATTCTTTAGTGAATTATTCTACTTTATCTTAGTTGTTGGTATCATTTGTGGATTAGGTTACTTAGTATATTATTGGTACAATAACGTTTACAAAAAAGACGTTAAAAACCAAACTGAAACTACTGAAAAACTAGAAAGTTACTATGCTGTTTCTGAATTAGAAAGTAAAAACTTCTTATATCATATTATTATGAATAAGAATGATTACTATATTGAATTACTAGAAGAAAATGATGAACCAGATAACGAAGTAAAAGCTATTTATAACAGTAAAGGTGAAGAACTATACAAAGGTTCATTTGAATACTCTTATATAGCTAATGCTGAAAATGGTGACACATACTTTATAACTAGTGACCATGGTGATTCAACTAATTTAGTAACTCTTTATAAATTTGATGATAAAGATTTTAAAGAAGTAAATCAATTTGTTAAAAATGGATATGATTACTATCCAGTTTACTATGAAAAGAATGGCGATAAAAAATTAATTGGTTTCTATGCTGAATGTGTTGGTGGAGGAAAATTAGATTCTAAATACATCTATAGCATCGCCTTTGATGAAGAAGTAGAATTTTCATCAACTTCATCATTCAACTTAAATGAAGATAAAGAACTAATTACAACAAGTTCAAAATATATTGTTTATAAAAATGATGCTGGAACATATAATGTTCTAAATATGACTAATGGTAAAGATATCTTAGAAGATTATGAAGATATCAAATTAAATAATGTTGATGAAGATACATTCATCGTATCTAAAGATTCTAAATATGGTATTATTGACGCTAAAACTAAAAAAGTAATCGATTACGAATATGACTACATCTATCCAGCATATAATGCTTATCTTGTTGTAAAAGAAGATAAAGTATACTTACTAACTGGTAAAGATAGTTTAATTGAAACAGACTTAACTATTGATGAAGTAAAAGATAAATCTTTTGTAGCTGAAGTAAAAGATGTTGACAGTGAACGTTATCTAGAAGTAAATACTAAAGATGAAACTAAATACTATGCTGTATCAGAAGAAAAACTAACTAACATTTATGACGGACCAGTTGTAACAAAAACTAACGGTATGGCTTATTCAATTAAGAATAAAGAAATTACATTCTATAATTCTAAACTAGAAGAAATGTATAAGATCAACTTATCAGATTACGAAAGTAGAATTAGAAAGATTGATTTAATTAATAACAAAGTATTAGTTATTAGAAATAATACAGTACTATATTATGATTATAATACTGGTAAAGAAATAGAAGGTATTGAACCATTCTCAACAACATTAAAGAATATCAAGGTAGCATATGATGATAACAAAGTAACTATCTATGATAATGACAAGGAAGTATTAAGTGAAAAATATAATATTGTTGATGAAGGTAACTTAGTAATCAATAATTTAGATAATGGCTTCTATCTAAAACTAGGAAACAAAATTGTCATAATAAACAAGAAATGAGAGTAAAAACTCTCATTTTTTATTTGATTTATGATAAAATGAAATAGAAGTGATATATATGAATACAAAAAAAGAATCTAATCAAATAAATCAAATACTACTAATATCTGTTGTAGTTATCTTACTATTAAGTATAGTCGGTGTTTCTATCTTTCTAATACTAGATAGTAAAAATGATAAAAAAGCTCATAAGAATGAAGTAAAACTACAAGAAATATATAATTCTTCTTATGATTTAAGTATGTTAGATAAAGACTTCTATTTAGGTGAAACAGACGGTAAACTAAGTACAATTATTGACACATCAGGTAGTGAAGTATATAAATTTAATACTGATCTAGAATACGTTGATATATATAAAACTAAAAATGATAATTATTTAATATTTACTAATAATAATGGTAATGTAACAACATTTACTTTCGATAAAAAAACAGTTGAACAAAATAAAGCTGTCTTAGATGTTGGTACAGCTAAACCACTTATTTATTCTAATAATGGCGTTGAATATATTATTGGTTTTATATCAATTAAAGAAGATAAAACATTATTATATGACTTAATCGGTTCTGATCCAGTTGAACTTAAAAACTTATTTATTCCTAACTCAGATGGTAAAGTAGTTAAAGTATCAAGTGAAGAGTACTTAAGTGTATGTGATGACGATAATAAGTGTGGAATCGTTAATTATAGTGGTAAAAAGATTATTGATAACAACTTTGATAGTATTGAAACTACTACTGGTAAGTACTTTATTGTAAGAAATGGAAATAAATACGGTATCATAAATAACGACAATGATTCCTTATTTGAAACAAATAATAATCGTATTATTTATTCATATAATTATTTCTATGTTGTAAATCGTTATAATAAACTATCTATCTATGATAAAGACTTAAATAGAGTAGTTAATAATAAAATAACAGTAAATAATATAGCTTCACTAGATATTAAAAAAGTAAATAATAAATCATACTTTATCTTTGCTGATAATAAATGCTATATCTTTAGTAATAATGAATTACAAAAGAATATCAACACTAATGAATTTATTGTTGATAAAGTAATTGCTAATATTAATGGAGAAGAATTAGTCATATATGATGAAAACTTAAATCCTAAATATGAATTACTTGTACCAAATTACAAATCAATAAAAGAAATCAAATATGTTAAAGATGATATCTTATATGTGTCTTATATTAATAAATCTGACGAATTAGAAACTTTATACTTCGATAGTGATCGTAATACAACAACATATCGTTACACTAATCTAGTATCTAAAAAAGATACTTATAGTGCTTATTTAGAAACAGATGAAGAAAAAGAAATCGCTTATTTCGTTGATAATAATGACAATGATATTGGTAATATATCTGGTAAAAATATAATAATCAACAATAATCAAATAATTGTTGATAATAGTATTTATAATATTAGTTATAAATAAGAGGCAAAATTTGTCATAAATCCCTTCTTATAGTAGAATTATCTACATAAGAGGGGTTTTATTATGGAGTTAAAAAGGATTCGTGAAATCGTAAATTATTTTAACGAAATTGCCAATACAGATATAGATATCTTAAGAGAGCGTGCTAAAGAAATAGCTGAAAAGAAATATTTAAGAACGATTTATGTAGAACGTGGTTTCAGTGTTAAGCATTTCGAAGATATCAAATCATTCTATGGTTCTAATTACTATCAACATCCATTCTTTGTTAAACTACACGATGCTTACTTAGATGAATGTACAAGAATAGATAACATGACTGTATTAGAAATAGCAGAAGTATATCTAAATGGTAACTATGATATAAATGTTTATTACTGGTTCTTATCAAAACAAGCTAAAGAATTGCTAAGCGATCCTCGTTTACCTAAAAAGATAGCGAAGGAAGAACAATTATATGAAATTTGTTTAGATGCTAAAGAATCAAATAGTTTACAAGAAAAGAAAGAAATAGCTCGTATCTTTAATGAAAAGGTTGATCTAGAACAAAGCCGTAAAAACTTTGTTTTCAAAATAAGTAAAAGATTAAACTTTAATAGATTAAATAGTATGACATTATTTGAAATATTTAGAGCTATTATCAAAATGCCAGAATCAAGAGCATACTTAGATAAACTATTATTATCTGATGGTCGTTATACTAGTGAAGACCTAAAAGATGCATTTAATAAATATACATTTACTCATTATGGTGTTCAAGGTTTAGATCTAAGAACAATTGATAAAGGTGACTTCTTAAAAACCTTAGTAGATTCTATAAAACTTACATATGAAGCTAGTATCTATAATGCTAAAAAGAATATCGAAAAAGTATTTAATGACACTCGTACTGAAGATGACATAAATGACTTACTAATAAGAAAAACACAAGAATTCTTAGCCGATATCGAAAACTTAAAAAGATTAGCTGCTATTGAAGTAGATCTAGGATTAGGTGAAGATGACATGACTGTATACCATGCAATTAACTATGAACTACCACCAATCGTTGGTATTGACTATAGCGATTGTATAGATCAAACTGATCCAGAAGAACTATTGACACTTAGAAAAGATAATTAAAAAGAGACATTAAATTGTTTCTTTTTTTATTTTGTAATATGTTATAATAAATATAATAGGTGATACATGTGAAACAAGTAATAATCAGAATAATTATCTTTATCGTCCTTCTTGGTTTACTAGTAGGGGCAATCTACCTATATAACACTAAAGGAAACTTTATTTATGACATGTTTAATAAAGGTGATGAAAAACATGATGAATCATCTTTAGTAGATAATCATAATGGTGTATATACATATAAAGAAAACTTTGGTAAATCGATCACTGCCTTTTCTGGTTGCACATTCTTATATCAAACTCATATGATTTTAGTTCAAGATGATTGGTATAAAGTATATCGTTCAACATGTATGGGAACATATCTTGAATCAGAAGGTAAGAGTAAAGATTTAACATATTCATATAATGAAGATGCTAATACTTATCAAATTGAATTAAATGATGAAATATATGTAAAAGATAAAACTGTTAAAGAAATCCAACAAAAAAATGATATTGTATCACGTATGGATGTCGTTGATTTAAACTACTATAAAGATATTATTAAACTGACTGAATTTGAAGATAACTTATATAGTTTTAAAACTAATATAGCAGGTACAGGTAAACAGTATTCTTTAGAAGTAAATCCTTTAACAACAAGATCTTTCCAACTAAAGATTTACTATAATGACTATCGTGAATTAGGTGATTCACAAAAGAAATCAATAATGTATTACTCATATAACGCTGAAACTATTAATAATCTACCAACATTTAAATATTCTAATAACAGAATATATGTTATTGAGCCAAAACAAAGAGAAGAACTATATGGTTATGATTTAGTAGAAATAGGTTCTACTGGAATTATTTATAGATTAACTAATCAATTCCCAATTGTTATAAATAACATAACATTAAATGCATTCGATAATATTTACATAAAATATGATTATCCAGCTAAAGAATATAAAATGTTAATATCAAAGAATCAAACAATGTGTGATCCATCATCTGATTCAGACGAAGTTGCTTACTATGTCTTTGGTATTAAGTATGATAACTCAGTTAATTCATTATCTCGTCCAGAATATGAAAAAACGGTATATCTAAAAGAAGGTTGTTCATACTTCAATAACTTAAAAGATAGTTAATTTACATACAAGATTATTGATTATTTTATCAATAATCTATATAATTAAAAGAGAATAGATAATATAAACGATAGGTAAGGTGAAATATATGAGATGTCCTAAATGTGGTGCTTTCTTAGAAGAAGGTAAAGACATATGCATGATGTGTGGAACAAATGCTAAAACTTACACACCTGATAACAATAATCAATTCAGTAATGTCTCTGGTTTTAGTAATAATAGTGTTCAACAAAATCAATTCTTTAATCGACCACAAACTCAAACAACAAATCTAAATAAATATAATAAAGAAGTTTCATATAATGAAATAGCTAAAGGAGATCGTGACTTCTTTGACTTTGCTAAAGAACATAACAAAATAATCAAAATAGTTCTATCTATAGTATTTGTTTTAGCACTAATTTTTGGTGTATATAAATATATTGAATATAAAAATGCACCAGAGAAAAAAGTTCCTGTAATAGGTGAACTATATTACAAAGTAGCTGATACATTTACTGAAGTAAAAGCTAATGATGGTTATTTATATTCAAAGACAGGATCAAAAGGAACAGATTGTGCAATAGAAGTAACATATAATCCAACTACAGAAAATGATCATGTTAAAACATTCTTTGAATTAGCACGTCAAGAACTAAAACCAGAAGAAGATGACGAAGGAAATATCATCGATCAACTTCAAATATTTACTGCTAACGAAGGTGAACAAACAATAAATAAATACGTATGGTATTTCTTAAATATATCTTATCGTCCAGATCTAAGTACAGAAACATATTCTGTATTAAAACATCGTTATATTTCAAGTACATTTAATGGTTACTCATACGATATTAAATTAACTAATAATGCTGGTGATAACGCATGTAATATTGCTCTAGATCAATTTACATCATCACTTGAATTTATAGAAGAATAGAGGGAAAAGAATGCAAAAGTGCCCAAAGTGTGGAACAATTTTAGATGATTCAAAAAAGAAGTGTTATATGTGCGGCCAAGAACTAACTAAAAAGGCTCCGCTATCTGCAAGTACTTTTAATAGAACAACAAATAGTGTTGTTACTCAAGGCCAAGATAACGTCTTCAATAATGGAAAAACAATTAAGAATGAAACAATTGAAGTTCTAGGTGAAGATGACTCAATGCTTACAAGAAGTGTAAGTACAAATGTCTTTGGTAATGAATTAAATAAATTTAATACATTAGGTTTTGGTAAAACTAATGATGAACAATCTAAAAAGGAACCTCCAAAAGAGGAACCTAAAAAAGAAGAATCCAAAAAAGAAGAACCAAAACCAGTTGAAAAGAAAAAGGAAGAACCTAAACCTAAAAAAGAAGAAAAACCAAAAGAAGAAAAGAAAGTTGATCTTCCAAAAGAAAAGAAGAAAATCGACTTTGGTCTTCCTAAACCTGAACCAGAAAAGAAGAATAATCAAGAACCATTCATTAACTGGGGTGATAACCTAAAGAAGGAATCACGTCCTAAAAAGAAAATGGATCCATCACTAATCGTTAATATTGCTGGTCTAGTCTTATTTGCTGCAGCTATTATATTTGTACTATATAACGTACGTAAGAAACCAGAAGATAAAACTGTATCTCTAGGTGCTCTAACATATAAGATTTCTAATTTCGAATTAAAAGAAAATGAATCAAACTCTAAGTATTATACTTACGGTGATACATGTGCTTTAAAAGTAGAAACAGGTTCAACTACTCAATCATCTACTTTTATCGATAATTACTTTGATCAACAAAAAGAAAATTATGTGACTGATGAAAATGCTAAAGCAACAATATCTCAGTTAAAAATAAATGATAATACTTGGTATGAATTAAATATCGTATATTTCATTGATAATCCAGGATCTAATAGTGGAGTAAGTTCAATTACTAAGTATAAATATGTTGCTATAACAAAGGATAACAAATTCTACACAATAACATACGTAAATCCTAATGATGAAGCTGTATGTAGTAGTAGTTTTGATTCTTTCTTAGATTCATTAGACTTTGAATAAAGATAGTATAAACTATCTTTTTTTTATGATGAAACTATGTTATTATATTAATGTAATAGAATAGAAAGTAGTGGTGTTAGTATGGACATTAATAAAGCTGAATTAGAGGCTAAAAGAAAAGAACTTGAAACTAAATATAACGATTTAGAAGAGAGAATAGAATCTTTTTATGATAATGATTCATCTGAAAAAGCATCTAAATTAGAACTAGAACAAAACAAGATTAATAAAGAGATAAATATTATTGATGAAATAATATCTAATATGGATTTATCTCAAAAACTATATAAAGAATATAAAGATCTAGAAAATGAAAAATAATCATAATTCTATTTATAAATTATTTTATGATAAATTAATCTATAAAGAATGTACTAGTTTCTCATATACTGATATCTATTACTATAAGAGTAAAATACAAGAAATAACATATGAAGTTAGAAGACTTAATAAAAGAAACTATGACTTATATAATACAAAACTAAATAGATATAACTTAAGACTAAAACAAATCTTAAATAATATGTATAAAAAAGATAAAACAATCTATGATTACTTTTATCAAATATACAAAGAAGTAAGACCAGAAGCTACAGATAAAGAAAGCGACTTACCATTCATCTTAAGTGAATCATTCTATGCAGACTATAAAATAAATAAAAACAAAGAATATAATAATTTAAATAATCTAGCACCTCGTTTCACATCAGATGATAACAAAATCATCCATAAACGAGCAAAAATAACTAGTAAACTAGATTACTTAATATATTTATTAAATGATTCTGATTATCATTATATCTACGCTAAATATATTGATAAAATGAAATCTCTATCATTAATAAAACCAAAAGAACTAGAAACTCATTACGATTACATCTTAAGAGTAACTAGAAAACTAAATAGAGTATTATCCCTAACTAAATATCTTCAAAATAGACTAATTGAATATGGTGATTATGATCGTGTTGTTGAAGAGTTCTATAACGCTTATAAAATAAATCTATCTGATTTATCTAAAAATATTGAAGAATTCTATAAAGAAGTATTTAATAATAACTATAATAAATACTTTGAAAATAACAAAGAATCACTAAATGTTATTGTAAGAAATGATATTTCTTATGATGAATTCGTAAAAATTAAGGCTAATCTAGAAGAAGAAGCTAAAAAATATGAAGAAGCTTACCAAACAGGTAACTTCACAGAAGTATCTTTAGATAATTCAATTTATGGTAATAACTTTAAAGAAGAACTTATCAATAACTATTTTGATAATAGATTATATAATGACTTAGATAAATATAAGAATGTTAATGATTATATCAATAAATCATTATCATTATATAATGCTGCTAATGATATTATTACTAATATCTTTAATCGTGAACTATATCTAAGCGCTCATTCTAAAAGAATAAGAAACATAAATGATGTTCATGAAGCTATTATAAATATTATCTATGATTTATATGATCCTAATAACTTAGTTGATAAATTAGATATAACTAGTAAAGATATTAAAAAGAAAGTATCTAAACTATCTTTAGAAGAAAGATACAAATATGATTCTGACTTACTAAGTAGAAAATTAGAATACAATTATCATGGACCAATACCAGATAAAAAGATTATTTATATTAAGGTAAATGATCTAAAGAAAGACTTTATCTTAAAGAATTACAAAACAGAACTATTTAGTATGACATCTACTTATGAAACAAGAAACTATGACTTAATAAAACTATCTGAATCAATCGATATAAGTTCATTAGTAAAACTATATAACTTAATAAAAAATCATATAAGTAAACATATAGCTTTAAGTAGACAAACAGAATACTATAAAAATTTACAATTATATATAGCTAAAACAATAAGTCTAAAAGAAAATAATCAAACTGAAGACTTAAAGTTATTATATAAAGTAGTAAGTGATTACTTAAAAGAATCACCAATGTTTTAAAAGATAAAAGGTATACCTTTTATCTTTTTATGTTATAATACACATAAGTGGTGATACAAATGGGTTTTGATGATATTATAGAAAAAATTAAAAGAATCGAAAATGGTAATAGTGGAAATAACAATATCGTTTATTTTATTGTTGCATTCGACTTATTATACTTCTTAAAAGATGAAGATAATCGCTCTCGTTTCATAAGAGAATACTATAAAAACGATAACAAAATGTTTGCTGAAAATTTAAAAAAGATATGTATCTATTGTGAATCAATCTTACTAGAAGATTCAACATATCATAAAATCTTAAAACAAATAGAAATGGATGTTAAAAGAGAAGATTTAGTATCAACATACTTATACTTTGATACTATTGATCGTATCGAAAAAGAAAACCAATCACCTCGTGATATGTTATCTGATTCATTTAAAATTAGATTATTACATAACACATTTGATAAAAGTACAAAAGATTATAAAGAACTAAATGATAAAGTAGTAGAGTTAAAAGATCGTTATAATCGTAACATGATTGATATCGTAACTATTATTGCAATCTTTGTTGCTATAGTAATAGGTATGGTAAGTGGAATCTCATTCAGCTTACAAGCATTTGCAAACGTTACTAGTAATAACTTAAAAGTAATAATGCTTACTTGTTCAGTTGTTGGATTCGTAATTTTTAACTTAATTTATATTATCTTAAAGTTCGTTTCACGTTTAATAAATAAAGATATTGATAAAAAAGGATACATTATATATATTGAAATAATCTTCGTAGCCTTAATCATTTTCTTTAGTTTAATATCAATTTAATACTTGATAACTAAGACTTAATATGCTATTATTATTAAGTCAGTTATGGACCTCTAGCTCAGTTGGTTAGAGCATCCGGCTCATAACCGGGCGGTCGTAGGTTCGAGTCCTACGAGGTCCACCATTTATTTT
>CADBLZ010000007.1 GCA_902795675.1 uncultured Erysipelotrichaceae bacterium | reverse complement strand
TGAAGTATTAGATAGTTATAATAAAGTAACTGAAGAATACTTTGCTAATACTCAAAGTATACATAAACTAGGTACTAAGTCTAAAGAATTATTAGATAGTGCTACAAAACAAATAGCAGAATTATTAAGAATAAGTGAAGATGAATTCACTTATACTTCTGGAGCTACTGAAGCTAATAATATGGCTATACTTGGAGCAGTTGAAGCTAATAAGAGATTTGGTAATAGAATTTGTGTTTCTACTATGGAACATCCTTCTATATATGGTATATGCAAAGCTTTAGAAGAAAAAGGATATATCATAGATTATGTAGGTGTAACTAATGAAGGTGTTATTGATTTTGATGATTTAAAAAGAAAAGTAACACCAGAAACAATACTTGTATCTATTGCATGCGTTAATAGTGAAACTGGTGCAAGACAACCACTTGCAGCTGTTAAACAAGTAATTAAAAAGAATAATCCAAATGTTATATTTCATTCAGATTTAACTCAAGCTATAGGTAAAGTACCTGTAAGAATGTTAGATGTAGATTTAGGATCTATATCTGGTGAAAAAGTATATGGTCCAGCTGGTATTGGTATTTTATATCATGCTAAAGGAATCAAACTTAAACCAATTCAATATGGTGCACATCCAGATGAATTAAAACCTGGAACTAGACCATTACCATTAATAGTTAGTTTCTCTAAAGCATTAAGACTTGCTTTAAAAGATATGGATAAAAAAGAAGAACAAATAAGAAAACATCAAGAAAGATTAATTGAATACTTTAGTGTATATCCATACATTAAGATAAATACTTCTAAGTACTGTATTCCACATATTCTTAATATATCAGTATTAGGTGTTCAACCTGAAACTCTAATACATGCATTAGAGCAAGATGAAATATATCTTTCATCTAATACAGCTTGTTACTCTGGGAAACCAAGCCCATCAGTTATGGCTATGTATAATGATGAAAACAGAAGTAAAACAAGTATAAGAATAAGTTTATCTTATTTAACATTACCAAGTGAAATCAATCAATTTATTGAATCATTTGATAAACATTATAAAGAATTAATAAGTTTAAGATAAAAAAGACTAGAAAAAGTCTTTTTTGTTATATAATATATGTATAGGAAGTGATTACTATGGATAAAGTAATATTAACTGGTGATAGACCAACTGGAAGATTACATATCGGACATTATGTTGGTTCACTAAGAAGTAGAGTAGAACTACAAAATAAGGGTGACTATGATAAATTCTATATCATGATTGCCGATGTTCAAGCTTTAACTGATAACTGGGATAATCCAGAGAAAGTTAGACAAAATATTATTGAAGTAGCTTTAGATTATTTATCAGTTGGTATTGATCCATCTAAAGTAACTATCTTCATTCAATCAGGTGTTAAAGGATTATATCAATTAACATGTTTCTACATGGATGTTGTAACTTTAGCTAGATTACAAAGAAATCCAACTATTAAATCTGAATTAAAGATGAGAGAATTTGGTGAATCTATTCCTGTAGGTTTCAGGACTTATCCAATCAGCCAAGCAGCTGATATAACAGGTTTTGATGCAACTATAATTCCTGTAGGTGATGATCAATTACCTATGATTGAACAAACAAGAGAGATAGTTAGAAGTATAAATAATATATATGGTGAAACATTATATGAGCCTGAAGCAGTATTACCATCTAATGATGCATGTAGAAGATTACCTGGAACTGATGGAAATGCTAAGATGTCTAAGTCTTTAGGTAATTGTATATATTTAGCTGATGATTCAGATACAGTTAAAAAGAAAGTAATGGGTATGTATACAGATCCTAATCATATTAGAGTAGAAGATCCAGGACAAGTTGAAGGTAATATGGTATTTACTTATTTAGATTGTTTCTGCAAGGAAGATTCATTTGAGAAGTTCTTACCTGAATTTAAGGATTTAGATGAATTAAAAGATGCTTATAAAAAAGGTGGTTTAGGAGATGTTAAGATAAAGAATTTCTTATATCAAGTATTAGAAGAAGAATTAACACCTGTTAGAGAAAAACGTAAATACTACGAAGAACATATAGATGAAGTATATGAAATACTAAAGAAGGGTACAGAAGATGCTTCTAAACATTGTGATCAAGTAGTAGATAGATTAATAAAGAATATGAAGATTAATTATTTTGATAATAAAGAAATAATTGAAAAATATACTAATTAGATATAGTGAAAACTATATCTTTTAATTTGCTTTT
This sequence comes from uncultured Erysipelotrichaceae bacterium, assembly GCA_902795675.1. GTDB lineage: Bacteria > Bacillota_I > Bacilli_A > RF39 > UBA660 > Coprovivens. Next base: position 220 of record CADBLZ010000007.1, on the reverse strand, counting down.
TTACAATAAAAGATATATAATTCTTATTAACAAGTTGAGGTGGTAGTATGTTATGTATTATGACTAAAAACTTATTATTGAAGGGGTTAAATGGACGATAGTAGTTTGTTACTATCGTTTTGTGCATTTTTAAGGAGGTGAGTAATATGTATAAGACTAGTGTATTAGAACAAAAATACAAGGTTTGTCAGTTAGAAGATTTAATGGCTAGACTAGAAGG
>CADBLZ010000006.1 GCA_902795675.1 uncultured Erysipelotrichaceae bacterium | reverse complement strand
TTCTTCATCAGTTGCTACATACTCTTTATATTTACCAAAATCTAAAGCATAAAGAGGTGGATTAGCTATATAAAGCATACCAGCTTCTATTAAAGGTCTCATAAAACGATAGAAGAATGTTAATAGTAATATTTGAATGTGTGCTCCATCGTCATCGGCATCGGTCATAATAATTACTTTACCGTAATTAGACTCACTAGGATCAAATTCAGCACCAATACCAGCACCAATAGCATAAGTAAGAGTATTTAACTCTTCATTAGCTTGAATATCGTTATTTGAAGCTTTTTCACAGTTTAATACTTTACCTCTTAACGGAAGAATAGCTTGTGTTTCTCTATTACGTCCAGTCTTAGCACTACCACCGGCAGAATCACCCTCTACTAAGAATAATTCATTTTTTGATAAATCTTTACCAGCAGCTTTAGCTAACTTACCACTTAATATTTTTTCTTTCTTATCTTTTGTTGCTCCCTTACGAGCTGCATCTCTAGCTTTTCTAGCTGCTTCACGAGCAATCTTAGAGTTCTTAGCTTTCTCAATAATGTTTAAAGCTACTTCTCTATTTTCTTCTAAATAGAACTTAATATTTTCATAAGTAATTTGTTCAGTAATTGATTTAGCTTCTGGTGTACCTAATTTACCTTTAGTTTGTCCTTCAAATTGAAGAATATCTTCAGGTATTTTTAGATTAATAATAGCTGTAATACCTTCTCTTACATCTGAGCCATCAAATGTTGCATCTTTAGCTTTTAAAATACCGTTACTCTTTGCATAATCATTAAATGCTTTAGTAATACCGGTTTTAAAACCAACTTCATGAGTACCACCATCACCAGTTTTAACATCATTAACAAATGAAATAACATTTTCGTTATAACCAGTTGTATATTGTAGAGCTATATCTACTTCTATCTTACCTTTAGTACCACTAAAGTTTAATACTTGGTTTATTGTACTCTTACCTTCATTAATATAATTAACAAAGTCTACTAAACCATTTTCATAATGATATTTAACATTACGATTATCATTTACATCTTCAACTTCGATTGTTAAATTCTTAAGTAAGAAAGCACTTTCTTGCATTCTTTCTGTAATAGTTGTAAATGAGAAATTAGTTGTTTTAAATATTTCAGGATCTGGCATAAAAGTAACTGTCGTACCAGTTCTATTAGTTGTACCTATCTTCTTTAATGGTTTATCAACATGACCACCATCTTTAAAAGATATTTCACTTATAACACCATCTCTATAAATAACAACATGCATCCATTTTGATAAAGCATTAACTACTGATGCACCTACACCATGTAAGCCACCTGATACTTTATAACCATCTTCAGTAAACTTACCACCAGCATGTAAGATTGTATAAATAACTTCTGGTGTACTCTTGCCTGATTCGTGTTTACCGATAGGTACTCCACGACCATGGTCTTCAATTGTAATACTTTCATCTTTATTAATAGTTATCTTAATATAATCACCATAACCATTAATAGATTCATCAACAGCATTATCAACTATTTCCCATACAAGATGATGTAAGCCCCTTGTATCAGTTGAACCAATATACATACCTGGTCTTTTTCTAACTGCTTCAAGGCCCTCTAATATTTTAATAGAATGTTCATCATAATTTTTTGTTGCCATTTTTTTCACCATAAATACTATAACACATTAAATGCCCAAAATAAAAGGAATTTGACACATAATTAATGTCAAATCCCCTTTTTATCCTACTTTAAAAGATTTAATGTTTGCGTATCCTCTATTTCATCAATATCAAGAATCTTATATTTTCTTGTATTCTCCATTAAACTACTCTTACGACTGATTTTAATAACTCTATTTAAAGATTCATCATCACCAATGTTTTCTAGTTTAACTTCCATATTTTTTTTAAAGTTCTCTAACTTTTCAGAAATAACTGGTTTTTCAAAAGTTATTTCTTCCTTAACTTCATCATCATTTACCTTTGCATTTTCATCAAAAGTAATATCACTTTCTAGAACTTCTTTCTTTTTCTTAGGATGTAATCTCTTATTCTTTTCATGTAATCCTAAAAATAAAATTAGTAAAAATACAGCACTTAAAACAAGTATAGAAATACCCATAATATTACCAAAATTCTTACTACCATATATATTATCAATTATACTCATTATATTCATTTTTGTACCCTCTATCATGTACTTTATTATATATAAATTATATCACTAATATATAAATAAAAAAAGAAGTAATTTCTTACTTCTTATCTAAATCTATTCATTTGTTGCATAACTTGTCTTACTTGTTTTTGACTAGGTTTTCTACCCATTTGACTCATCATTGCTTCAATCATCTTTTCATTGATTGGAGGATTTTCTTTTAATTGTTTAGTAAAAACATGTTTAGCTACAAAGAATCCAATTACTAGTCCGATAACAATACCTAATACTACTAATCCGATATCTGCCCACATAATAACATCTCCTTTAATATTAACTTATTATATTAAATAATACTCTTTATAGCAAGTAACTATTTATTATCTAATTCTCTTTTAATCTTATTAATAATAGATTCATAATCAAATCCTAGCTTAGATAATACTTCTTCCTTATCACCACTATAACCATATTGATCAATACCAATAGCACATCCTCTACTAGCAAATGTATTCCACATATATGTTGAACCAGCTTCTACAGTAAACACTTTAGCATTAGGAGGAATAATTGCATCTTGATACTCTTTAGGTTGACTTAAGAACAAATCCATTGAAGGCATTGATACAAGTCTTATATCTACTCCTGTAGCTCTTAACTCTTCAGATATTAAATATGTTGTTGTAAAATCAATTCCTGTACTAATAATTACACAATCTAAATTATTAACTTCTTTCTTAACAATATAAGCACCCATCTTAACACCATTACCAGAAGTACCAGCTAAGATATGTGCATTTTCTTTAGAAAGAACAATCGCTGTTGGATGTTTAGTATTAATATAATAATCCCATGCTCCAATTACTTCATTAATATCAGCCGGTCTAATAACTGATAAATTAGGTATAAGTCTTAATTGACTTAATTGTTCAATTGGTTGATGAGTTGGTCCGTCTTTACCTACAAGCACTGAATCATGAGTAAATATATAAAGTACTGGTAAATTCATCATTGCAGACATTCTAATACTTGGTAACATATAATTACTAAATGATAAGAATGTTGAACCATATACTCTTAAATTACTTAAAGCCATACCATTTAAAACAGCTCCCATAGCATGTTCTCTAACACCAAACGGAATATTACGACCTACAGCATACTTTTTAGTAAATAGTATTTCTTTATATAAAGATGTATGACAAGATGAACTTAAATCTGCTGAACCTCCTAAGAAGAACTTAGTTCTATCAGCAATAATATTCATCATCTTAGAGTTAGATTCTCTTAACTCTTCTTCATAATCATTTTGAATCTTAAAATTATTAGAAGTAAACTTACATCCATCTTCTCCTGTTTCTAAGAAATTAATAATTGCTTTTAATGTTTCTTTACCAGGAGTATTTTTTATTTGATTAACTAGATTAGTCCAATCTTGATATTCTTTATCACATCTTGAACTAATAGATGTTCTTAAATACTTAACAGCATTTTCAGTAATCTCTAACGGATTAGTTTCAATATGATACTTCTTTCTTAGTTGTGCTATATCATCACTTGTTAAAGGTCTTCCATGAACTAAATTAGTTCCTTCATGAACTGAACCTCTACCAATTGTTGTTTTAATTTCAATTAATGTTGGTTTCTTATTAATCTTTGCTCTTTCAATAGCTTTATCTATTTCTCTAACATCATTACCTTCAGCAACGTAGTCAACTTCCCAACCCATATTCATAAATTTACGTACTGTATCTTCTGAATAAGTATCAGTTGTTTTGCCATCTAAAGTAATATCATTTGAGTCATATAAAACAATTAAATTACTTAAATTAAAATTACCAGCTATACTAGCTGCTTCTTGAGCAACACCTTCCATAATGTCGCCATCAGAGCATAAACAATAAACATAATAATTAAGTAGCTTTTGTTTAGGCATTTCTTCTTCAATTAAAGCTGCTAAATACTTTTCAGCTAAAGCCATACCAACCGCATTAGCAAAACCTTGACCTAGAGGTCCTGTTGAAACTTCAACACCAGGTGTTAAAGGATACTCAGGATGACCAGGAGTTTTACTTCCTAGTTTTCTAAAGTTAACAAGATCATCGATACTAACATCATAACCTGCCATAAACAAAGTTGCATATAGAAGGGCTGAACCATGACCAGCAGATAAAACAAATCTATCTCTATTAGGCCATTTAGGATCTTTAGGATTAATCTTCAAATTATCAGCATAAGCAGCAAACATAATTGGTGCTGCTCCTAAACAAATACCTGGATGTCCACTCTTTGCATAATTAATCATATCAATACTTAATACTCTTAAAGAATCAAGTGAATGAATTAAATCAGGGTTCATCATACCACTTCCTACTATATAATATTATATAAAAAATAAGAAAATTAGTAAACATATAAAAAGTAAGACTTTCGTCTTACTTAAGTATACCTTTAGCTAAATTGTATAATTTTTCCATTGCTTCATTATTTCTATTCTTAAGCATATTCTTACTCATTCTCTTTATCTCATCAGGATGGAAAGATAAATACTTAATATAATGAGCAAATGTAAATGAGAATCTAAAGAAACGACCATAACCATTCTTTTCAAAATACTTATAGTTAGCTCTTTCTTGACCACCACTACAATTAATCATAACAACTGGTTTCTTAAAGTATAAACTTTCTGTTGTTTGTGCACCACCTGGTTTACTAACAACAAAGTCACATACTTGTAATAATTCAGGAACATTAGTAACAAATCCAAATGTTCTAAAATTAGTAGCACCATACTCATATATCCAATTATCTACTAATCTCTTACTACGAGCATTCTTACCAGCTACATAAATAAAATCAATATTTAAATTAGCTTTAATTAACTTCTTAATAAATGGTAAAGAGTGTGTTCCACCATTTCCTCCACCACCAAAGAATAAACAAATTGGTCTTTTACCACTAAAACCTAATTTTTTAATATATCTAGTTTTATTAAATCCTTCTGATGTATCTGGCGCTATTGGAATACCAATTGGTTTAATAATTGATCTATCAACGCCTTTTCTAACTAAAGCAGAAACTTCATTCTTATCACTAACAATGATTGCTTGTTCTGTTTTAGTTCCTTTTAACCAGAACGCATGAGCTTCATAGTCAGTAACAACTGTAATTAGTTTAGCATTAGTAATACCTTTACGATTATAGTAATCGATTAAAGAACCACCATAGAAGTGCGTACTAATAACCATATCAGGATCAAAATCAGTTATTACTTTTCTTAATCTCTTATTATTAAAAATTCCCATTACTGTACTTTTACTA
>CADBLZ010000005.1 GCA_902795675.1 uncultured Erysipelotrichaceae bacterium | reverse complement strand
TTCTTTAACCTTTCCATTATTAATTTCTAATCTATATTCGTTAACGTTCTTAACGCAACCACCATTGCTCTTTAAATCTAAGTAATATAAATAATCATCATAAATATCGACATTACCAAAATAATATAAATAGTCTTTTCTTCCATCACCTAGATCAGCACTATAAAGTATTCTTTCAGCAGTATCAGCATTAAGTGTATTTATTCTAATAATATTATCATCAGCTTGATATAGTAAACGTTTCATTTCAGCACCATTACGGTTAACTATAACAGAATATCTATTACCATAATCAGTATCATTTTCATACATTTTATAATAAGTTAAAACTAAGTAATAGTTATCATTACTACTATCTTTAATTTTTGTAACGTAGTTCTTATTTCTAATTGATTCAGATACACTAGAACTATCAATTAAACCATTTACATTAGTATCGTTATAACTATTAGTATTCAGTTCACCAATAGTATATTTACCAACTATTTTCTTATCATTATAATAGAATTCCTTTTGAATAATATAATTATCATTTTCTTTACTAACGTAATAAACTTCTTTTAATTCATTTGTTTCATTACCCATATTAAGTAGTTTAGTATCTACTTTATATGAACTACTATAATCAACTGTTTCTTCTTTTTCACTTACTTTATCATCATCGTCTTTATCTATCTGTTTGCCTTTAATAATATCCATAAAGTTTTCTTTGATATAACCTTTTTTATTTAAATAACTAACTGTTAAATAACAAGAAAGAAATATAACAAATATAAAAGATAAAATAAGAATAATAATTTTTAAAAAAGAATGACTTGATTCAGTATCATATGAAAGACCATCATTCGGTTTTATAATATCCACCCCTATTCTATAACAATTATATTACAAATCCATTTATATTTAAAGATAAAGTTGTTATAATATAAGTGTATTAAAAGGAGATAAATACATGAAAATAGGAATAATTGGTGTAGGTGCATATAGTAATGCAATGACCCTACAATTATACAAAAATAACAAAGATATAATAATGTGGACTGAGTCTGATAAAGTAATGACTAACTACCTAAAGGATAACTGTGTTAAAAATATCATCCCTGGTGTAGAACTACCAAAAGATATAAGAGTAACAAGAAACTATGAAGAAGCTTGTGAAGGTAAAGATATCATCTTTATTCTATCAGCAGCAGCTTTCGTTGGTTCAATATGTGATGAAATTAATAAATATATAACTAAAACAACAGTTGTATGTATCTGTTCTAAAGGTATTGAAAATACAACTTCAGAATTCTTAAGCGATATTGCTTTTAAAAAACTTAAAACAAAGAATATTGCTATTATAAGTGGACCATCATTTGCAATAGATATGGCAAATAATAACCCTATTGGTTTATCTATTGCATCTAAATCTAAAAAAGTAATTACAGTAATCAAAAAAGTTCTACAAAATGATACACTAAAACTAAGAGAAACTAATGATTTAATCGGCGTTCAAATATGTGGTGCCGTTAAAAACGTTATTGCTTTAGCAGCTGGTATGTTAGCTGGTATGAACTATCCAGAATCAACACAAAGTTTCTTAATCACTGAATCAATTCATGATATTAAATCATTAATAACTAAACTAGGCGGAAATCCAAAAACAATCCTTTCTTTTGCTGGTATTGGTGACTTATTACTAACTTGTACAAGTACTAAAAGTAGAAACTTCTCATTCGGTTATTTAATCGGATCTGGAGCTACTAAAGAAGAAATAGATAAGTATTTAAGTGAAACAACAGTTGAAGGTTATAACACATTAAAAAGTATCTATAAATTAATTAGAAATAAAAAGATTAAAATGCCTATAATCGATCTAATTTATAAAATAATAATGAATAATGAACCTCCACAAGAACTAGTTAAATTCTTAATCAATAAAAAATAGATGAGTATTACTCATCTTTTTCTTTTTCCTCTTCTTCATCATTAGTTGCATTATATATTTTTAAATAATCATCTAAAGTCTCTTTAATTTGTTTCTTTTCAGTATCATCCTTAGCGTTACTTAGTAAGAAATCTAAATAAGTTGTCTTTTCACAAAAAGTAAGCTCTGGATTAGAAAGTGTACTATCTTTCATAACAGCATTCAAATCTTCAAGTTCTCTTGTTTTTTCTAACTCTTTTTCTTCATCAGTCATGTAAACACTTCCTTAATTAATTATATCATTAAAAACATAACTTGCAATCAAAAAACCAGCCGAATTAGGAACAAACGCATTAGAACCTATTGTTTCACATCCAGTCTTAATAGGAAGCTCAGAAGAGCTTAAAACAGGTATTTTAGCCTTAATATTCTCTTTTCTTAGTATATTTCTAACTCTTTTAGCTAAAGGATCATTATTTGTCTTCCAAATATCAGTAATCATAAGCTTAGATGGATCAAATCTATTACCAGTTCCCATAGAACATATTATCTTTGTATTATATTCTAAACATTTTTTTATTAATAATATTTTAGTAGTAGTTGTATCTTGGCAATCAATTACATAATCAAACTTACTAAAATCAATTAAATCAATATTATCTTTAATAATAAATTCTTTAATTCCTGTAATATTAAGTTCAGGATTTATTTCTTTCATCTTAGTAATAGCTACATCTACTTTATTTTTACCAATAACAGTATTATCACTTAATAATTGACGATTTAAATTAGAATAAGTAAATGTATCATTATCTATAACCGTTACATTTTTTAAACCAGAACGTACTAAAGCAGTAAGAGTAGCACCACCTACTCCACCGATACCAACTATTAATATATTACTATTAATAAAAGTATCTAATTTTTCTTTATCTACTAATAATTCTAAACGTTCTAGCATAAAATCATCTCCATAAAAAAAGACTCAAGAGTACTTACCAAGTGATAAAAACCTGTTTCAAACAGGTGGGTGCTCTAGTTGTAACTTTAGGATTCCGACCGAAGTCGGCGTTCAACACCGTTACATATTCAAGCTCCCTTATAATCACTTACGAGGTTTTATGAAATGGCAAGTATTGCTCTCTTGAGTTAATCTATTTATAGCACATATAAAAAGAATAGTCAATGACTATTCTTTAAGAAATTTCAACACTAGGTTTTATAGTTGTAGTACCATTAGCCGTTTCACCAGTATTTTGACCATCTGCAATTGGTGCAGGTTTACTGTCAAGAATTGGTGCTACAGGTTGACCTTCAGTAATTGGATTAACTGGAGCAGGATCAGCAGGAACTAATATAACACCAGGAGTATTATCTACTTCACTCATTGGTTTCATAAAGTCAGGAGTACTTCCTCCTTCTACTTTAGGCATTACACCAGGAGCAGCCATACCACCTGTTTGACCAACATTTGCACTCTTATCCATAACTGGATCACCTTCAAATGAAGCCATTGTCTTCCAACAAGTATTAACGTTACAAGAGTTACTGTTAGGTGCTGGATTAGGCATTTCCATCTTAACTACCATTGGTAATTTAAATGCTCCACCAAATCCTACACAGTTACCTGGTTGTAAGATCTTTTGTTTTTCAATAACATCTTGTGAAATATTTGGAAGCATTGTACTAATATATTCAATATCTTTAGGGTGTGTCATCTTAAATATTAAGAAGTTAGAACATTGAGCAATAACAGTTTCAGATATTTCTACTGGTCTTTGTGAAATAATACCTAATAGAACACCATATTTACGACCTTCCTTAGCAATACGTTCAAATATATTATAACCAAGTAAATAAACGTCAGCATCCTTAGAAACATATCTATGCGCTTCTTCTAAGAATAAATGGAATGGAATTGTTGCTCTATTCTTTAATGTCTTACAATATTCAAAGAATATTCTAGCCATAATCTTAACAATAATCTTAGCTTGTGTATCATCTACATCTTCTAAGTTAATATTAATAACTTGTGCTTTATCTTTACCAAGTCCAACTAAACTTTGAATATAAGTTCCAGTTGAAACATAACTTTGGCAACTATAAATACTAGCAATCTTACTATTTAATAATGAATTTAATCTAACCTTTAATAGCATTGAGTCATCATATAATTGCTTATTGTTTTGGAAACCTTCAGAAATTAAAGTAAACTCTAGAGCTAAATCAAAGTCTTTCATTGAATAGAATGGATTAACAGGTTCTTCAGTCATTTCTAAGTCTTCATCAATGTGTTTTAAAATATAATCTGTAATCAATACTGATTCACCAAAGTTACCATTTGAATCGATTTCAAAACATTCAGATAATGTTCTTGTATAACCTAAACCTTGAATTACTGAATCAAAGTCAAAATCTTTAGTATGACATACTTCTAATACTTTAAAGATATCATTCTTCTTATTAGCTGTAATTTGATTACTATATAATATTGCTATTAATGCCTTAGCAATTAAGTGATTCTTATATTTTTCAGCAACTTCATCATTTTTACTAAATATTCTAGTAAGCTTTAAAGCTCTTTCTAGAATAGGTATTTGACTATGTTTATCTGCTTGTAACATAACAGTTAAGTCATCTAATTGTAATAAATGGAATGGTATATTTAATGGAAAATCAGTTTCTTCTTGTAAATTAGTAGTAATAAACTTATAACTATAAGCTCTATTAATTTTATCTAATTCAGCAAAAGCAGTTCTATACTCACCATAAGCATCAAATATAAATATATTAGCATTATATGAAACTAATTTAGGATTAGAAAATATATTTTGAACCATTCTAGCTACACCACATGATTTACCTGAACCAGTATTACCAAATACTGCCATATGGTTAGCAAATAAGTTATTAATATCTGCACACACTTGATATCCTTTATAAATAGAAGATTCTCCAATTTTAAAAGTAGTTTCATCATAAACACCAACTATAGCATTTAATTCCTTATCATTAATAGTTCTAATAGTACTATTTAAAACTGGTTTTCTAATA
>CADBLZ010000004.1 GCA_902795675.1 uncultured Erysipelotrichaceae bacterium | reverse complement strand
TGGTGCTCCAGGTGGGACTCGGACCCACACGTTATTGCTAACACTGGATTTTGAGTCCAGCGCGTCTACCAATTCCGCCACTAGAGCAGCTAACAAGATTATAACATAAAAAAAGAAGAATAAGTATTATTCTTCTCCTTTTTCATCTTTATAAATAGAAGTAAATAATTCTTTTTCTTCTTCCTTAGAATCTTCACTCTTATCTATCTTAGGTAAATCATTTATATTAGATAAACCAAAATAATCTAAGAACTCTGAAGTCGTACCATATAGATTAGGTCGACCTGGCATTGTACTCTTACCTACTTCTTTAATTAAACCTTTAGCAAGTAACTTTCTCATCATATATCCGTTGTTAACACCTCTCATGTTATCAACTTCTGCTCTTGTAATTGGTTGATTATAAGCAATAATTGCTAGTACTTCTAAAGCTGTTTCAGATAATGTATTAGTTCCTGGATTTTCAATTAACTTTTGGTAGTATTCTTTATGTTCTTTCTTTGTTGTTAATTTAAAAGCATCACCTAAATAACTAATTCTAATTCCACGATCATCTGTATCATAAGATTTCTTTAAATTTAAAAGTAATTCCTTAGCTTCATCAACAGTGATATTTAAAATATCGCATATTTGATTTAAAGTTATACCTTCATCACCAACAACAAATAATATACCTTCCAAAACTCCTTGTAGATTCATCTTACATTCTCTTTTCTATCATGATTTCACTAAAATTATCTTTTTGTGTAATTAATATCTCGTCATTCTTACTCATTTCTAAGATGGATAAGAATGTAACTATTATTGTTTCTTTTGAATTATCAGTAAATAAATCAAAGAAATTAACATGTCCCTTATCATTAATAATATTTCTAATATAATTAATCTTATCAGGAACACTTATATTTCTTTTAGTTATTTTAGTATTAAGTGGTTCACTTAATTTTTGACGATTTAAGAACTTCTCATAAGCACTAAATATATCTGTAATACTTAGTTCACCTTTTTCTAATCTTTCTTCAGGAAGATATTCCTTTAAAGGTTCAGGTAACTTAGTATAGAACTCATTTCTATTCTCTTCTAATTGATGTAAGTTCTTAGTAACTTCTTTATACTTTTCATACTCAATTAATTTATTTCTTAAATCTTCTTCTGAATTAATTTCATATTCATCTTCTACTGGTTCTTTATCTTCTTCATCTATACGATTAATTAATAATCTACTTTTTAAATGAATTAATTCAGCACTCATAACAAGATATTCTGATGCAACATCAATATTATTATCTTGTAATGATTTAATAAATTCTAAATATTCCTCAATAATTAAATGAATATCTATGTCATAGATATTCATCTTAGACTCTTTAACTAAATGTAATAATAAATCTAAAGGTCCTTCAAAATCATTAATACTAAAGTTATAAGTCATATTATTCATCCCTAACTACTACAAGTATACCCCATAGCAGCCATTTCAAAGTTAATTACTTTAGCTGCTTCATTATATTTGAAATAACGATATACATGTAAATCACTTAATGTCTTATCTTCAACGTCTGCTAAATTAAATTCATTTATCATCTTGAAGTATTCATCTGTTGTAACAAACGTTGCTACCATACCAGGTGTACCATTATATCTATTATAACTATTCTCATATTCACTCTTTATCTTAGAATAATTTAATTCATCAGCATCTAAGTTATATGTTTCTTTAACTTTTACTAATAAATTATTAACAAAATAATAATTCATTTCATCATTATAATATCTACAAGTAAGTACATGGTAATCGCCATCAATAGTATCTAATCTAACATCTCCATAACTACCAGTATTAATTTCTTCTAATTTAAATCTATTAGCTTTCTTATATACTTGGTTATTGATTGTAAGACTCATATTACTAACACTCTTACTAGCTAATGGATCATAGCTAAATATTAATGCTCTATAGATTGGTGATGGTTTATATTCTGGATCACTAAGTTTATTCTCATCTACAGAATAGAAAGACATATAATACTTTTTATCAAAAGTATATACTTCATCACTTATATTATTAATCGTAAAGTTAATCTTATATTCTTCATCATTATAAGAAGTAACTAGATTATTTAATCTAATTGGGCCTATTTCAGCATTAACACTATTACCATCTAGCTTATAATAAGCATCTTCTGGTTTTTCTTCTGGTGGAATATTAGTACTAATATTAGAACCACCAAACTTAATCTCCTTACCAATTAACTTATTAATACCTTTATTAATAGTTGGTAAGAATAGAATAAAAGCAACCAAAAGGATAAAGAAACCGATTACTACTATTGGGTTACTTTCTTTTTCTTCATGGTATTCATAAATTACTTTTGATTCACCATTGAAGTTATCCTTGTCCTTCTCAATGTAGTCACTTTCTGGATCATCAGCAAAGATTCTCGTCTCTTCCATCTTATTATCTTTTTTAGGTAACTGACGGATTTGATCTTCTACTTCCTTACTAGCACCAGCTGCTACATTTTGAATTACAGGTTTTGTTTTACCGTTTTCTTCTTTAGCTTTAGGTAAATCATTTTCGTTCATATAAATCCCTTCATTCTTCTTTATCATTATATCAAATTAATATCTATTTTTAAAGAAAATAAAAAAGAATACTAAGTATTCTTTTATTTATCTATAACATATGGATCATCTATTGTTCCACTACCTGTAACATTAACTGTTGAATCCAAATTAATAACAGGTCTAATACCATTAACAGCATTAACTAGATTACTACCAAGTGATCCATCACTATTCATTACAAAGACAGATGCTTTATATCCACCATATTCAAATGGTGTCATTGTAAACATTGATTCACCATTAGCTAAATAATAACTTGTATTAGGTATATTATAATGACCACCAGCAAGTGTTATTTCATCAGCTGTTAATAAACCAACCTTTTCAACATAATTACCACCAAAGTCTGCACCAGTTGCTGGACAAGCAAGTTGTGGATTATTAGCATTAACTAATCTATTAAAACCTCCAAAATATGTATGATAAGATCTAACTTCGTTAGATGAATCATTACAATAGTTTTGAGGTATAACATATTGATCTAACTTCTTAGCTACAATATTTTCATTGTACCAAGTATATAAATAATTCATAACATCATTATTAACTAAATCATTATAAATATATTTTAAACCAGTATAATCAATTGCATTAATATGACTACTATAATTAGTTACTACAGCATTATTATTTAATACTAATCTAATAGAATTATCAGCATTAACTCTTACTATACGCCACATTAAATCAGCAAATAATACATAGTTATTATTAACGTTACCTCTAAAATAATAACTATTACCAACTCCATCATTCATCATAAATAAACCATCATCTGTATTAGATGTATAAGTAAAATCAGGAGAACCTTTTCTATTAATATCATCTTTACTAATAATAATAGTTTCATTAAAAGGTACTTTAGTACTATCAGAAGTATCTACTAATTCATAGTAAGCACTAAATTCTTGGTTATCAAAACCATTCTTAACTTTTCTTTCATCAAACCACATCTTAATATTCATTCTAATAGTTTCATTTGGTTTAATCTTATTCTTACTAACTAGCTTACTTTTAATAACCTTCTTATTATCCGTTCTAGCATTATCTAAAGATAAGTATAAAACATCTTCTAGATTAACATTACCAGTAACATTAAGTGTTAGTGGTTCAAGACTAGTTGTTGTATTATCTAATACATTTAACTTAACTTGTAATTCTTTATCTGTATCACAAATATTAGTTACTGTAATAGTATCAGGAGATATCTCTTTACCTTCATCATTTGTGATTGTATCAACATTAGTATAATTAATCTTATTAGTATTATTACTAAAATATACTTTAAAACAATCTAAAGTAGTACTCTCCTTAGAACTCTTATTATTAACGTTTAAATAAACACCATAACCGGTACTAATAGAGATAAGTGATATTATAACTACACCTATGATAATTAAAGGAACAATATACTTTTTCTTCATAATATCACTCTTTCTTAACATAATAATTATAATATATTTAAATTGCTTATTCAATTGATTTACTATATTTATTTAGGATTTTATTATATAATGTAGGTGGTGATAACTATGTCAAAAATAGCATTTGTAACCCAAAACTTTAAACTGGGTGGTATTCAAAAATCATTAATCAATGTTCTTAATTCGATTGATTATCGTAATACTCAAGTTGATGTTTATATCTTTGATAAAAACATCTTCTATATTAATGAAATAAATAAGAAAGCTAATATTATATTAGTTCCTAATTATCCTTTTTCATTTAAGTTTATAAGATTTGATATTATTCATAATATTATAACTAAATATAATTCAACTAAAAAATATGATTATGTTGTTGATTTTGATTCATACCAATTTAATACATCTCACGTAGCTTTATCACTAAATGCCGATCATTATATCTCATGGATTCATAATGATAAAAAGAATGAAACTAAATATAACTTTAAATTTAGAATCTTAGATCACTTCATGAAAAGTAAATATAAATACTTCGATACATTTGTAAGTGTATCTAATGGTGCTTTAAAATCATTTAAAGCTAAATATAAATTAAAAAATAAAAAGTATGCTGTCATACCTAATATCATTGATACAGATGAAATCTTATCTAAAGCTAAAGAAAAGATTGATGATGTTGAAATAGATCCAACTAAATATAACTTGGTATCTACTGGTCGTTTAGTAATTCAAAAAGGTTTTGATTACTTAATTAAAGACATGAAAGAAGTAGTTAAAGAACGCGAAGATATTCACTTATATATCTTAGGTTCAGGGCCAGAAAAAGAACATATCTTAAATCTGATAGATAAATATAAACTAAATAGTTTTATAACTCTCCTACCTAGTAAACAAAACCCATTCAAATATATGAACGCATGTGATGGCTTTATTCTAGAATCTAGATACGAAGGTCAAGGTATGAGTATTCTTGAAGCTAAAGTATTAGGTTTAGATATCTATATACCAGAACGTATTGAAGAATACAATGGTTATAACATTAAAGGCACTAAAGACATTGTATCTGCTTTAATAAAAGCTAAGAAGAATGAAGATAAAGAAATCGATACAATGGATAAATATAATGAAGATATAGAAAATAAATTAGAAGACTTATTTAAAGTAGAAAACTAAGTCTTCTTTTTTATGCATAAAAAAAGATGATTATTCATCACCTTTAATATCTAACATTTGTAAGTCTTTAATAATATACTTAACAGTATTTTCAATAAATACTTCAATATCTTTTGAATCAAACATAAATGTTTTCTCTTCTCTAGAGTTAATAATTATTTCACCCATCTTCTCAACTATTACCGGTAATTGATTAATAGGTATTTCAGTTATTTCTGATTCAGGATACTTTACATCATTACTAAATAAATCTAATGGTAAATTATATTTATCAATTAATGTTATATTTAAATTAGTATAATCATTATAAATAAGATCATGTAATGCTTCACTAGTAACTTTTTGTTTAGTTCTATCCTTAGTATATCTTTCGATATAAGCCGTAACATAATCTCTAAACCAATATTTATCAGTTATTAAATGGATTAAATAACCTAGTTCAAACGGCTTATCCAATTGACTACTATATTTATTTATAAATCTATCAACGTCAGGGACACTATCAGTTTGAGATGGGTCTAAGAAATGACTTATCTCTTTTGTTTGCCCTATTTGTTTTGATATATCTGGTGCAATAGAACCTAATAACAACATATTTTGATCCTTATGCAAATAACGATCATTTATTTCTTTTGCAACACATAAATGTATAACAGCTGATGCCATTTTCATTCCCCTATTCTTTTATGATTATAACATATTTATAGATTATCTAGAATACTCTTTTATTTTCTTATATAAATCTACTTTATAAACATGTGATAATAAACTAAGTATTTTTAAATACTTAATCTTAGTATTATCATCCATTGTCTTTTTATTATCTAAATAATAATCTAATATTGAATCAAAACTATCATTATCTAAATCAACATTTACTTCTTTAGCAATAGCTTTAACACCTTCTAAATACTTAATAATATTACTAGAAGCTTCATCAAAGTTAACGACATATTTATTAGATAACTCTCTTAATTCTTTTAAATCTTTAGGTGAACTTTTACTATTCAAATAATAAGAAGCAAACTTAACGAATAACTTTTCTGAAATACTTTCATCACTTTCAATAACTGTAACATAGTTAGTTAATTCCTCTTTAAGATTAACATTAAAGATATCACTTAAACATGCAAGCACTCTTAAATAGTCTCTTTTAACTTTATCGCTCATCTTATCTTTAGTAGCAATATAGTCTTCAAGTAAATCAATAAATGAATCAAAAGTAGTCTTATAACCAAGATTATTAGTAGCTTGTTTTAAAGAATCCACATAACTCTTAGCTAACTTAATAGTATTCTTATATTCATCTTTCTTATTCTTATCAATATCTAACTTAACTTCTTTATCACCAGTTAAATAATAATAAACTAACTTATGGAATAGATCACTCATCTTATCACCTATTATAATTATAACAAAAAAATAAGTAGATTAACTCTACTTATTTTCTTACTTGTCAATTACTATTCAGAATCTTCAGAATCCTCTTCGTCTTCTTCATCTTCTTCATCGTCTTCATCTTCTATAACAACAGGTTGTTCAGAAGCTAAAGCATTAACAGCATCTGCAATGATACCAGTTTTATTTTTGAAGTAATCTAATATTTGACTAGCAATTCTATCTTCATTAATGTAATCAATTGAAGTAGCAGAATAAGCACTAACTTTTTCTACTTTATCAATTTGAGCAGTTTCAACATCTGCACTAACTGTTAAGTACTTATCATCAACTTCAACTTTGAACATTACGTCGCCAGTTACAGAATCAGATTTTGTTTCACTGTTAGCTTTAACAGTTAACTTAGCTTTTTCGAATGGAAGAGAATCACCAGTTAATTTATTTAATGTATCAACATTTAATTCAATATCAAAGTCTACTTTATTATCTTCCCAAGCTCTTGATGTCATTGTAGCAATTTCATCACCGTTATATTTTAATACAGAAACTTTTTTATCTTTACTCTTAGTAGTAACTAAAGAGATTTTTTGTTCTTCAACTTCAAGAGTTAAATTATCTTCTTTATCAGTTGTAGTAGATTTGAAAGTTAAAACTGTTTCTTTACCAGATTTTACTACTACATCTACACCAACAGGTTCATTAACCATACCTTTAGCATAAACTACGATATTGATTGAAACATCGCCCATGCCTTCAGAAATACTCTTTAAAGTATCTTTAGTAGTTACAGTCTTAAGTAATTCTTTAACTTGTGATTTGTCTACACCAGCTGTAGTAGCAATCATGCTAACCATCTTATCATCATCAGCTAATGATTCAACTACTGCTTTAACAACATCACCAACATTTTTCTTATCAATTGTTAAAGTATATTTTTTAACACTTTGTTCTTTACCATCTAAAGTAATTTTAGCATTTTCAGTTTTAATATCATCTTTATTAACTGCATCTTTTAATGCATCTCTTAAAGATACTAGAACTTGTTCTACATCTTTTTCATCATAAGTAACATTGCTTGAAACACTATCAAGAGTATCAAACATTGTTTCTAAATCTCTCATGTTTAAGTCATCTAATTCAGCTTTGATAACTTCTTTAAACATATTACTTGAGATAAATAATGTTTCATCTTGGTATTGTACTTTAATGTTAGGTTTAGAAGTACCATCACTAGCAGAAACTAATGTATTAAAGATTCTATTTTTTAAATCAATATTTGATTCAAGACCTAACTTAATAGCAGCTAAATCAAATCCCAATTCTTCTTTAGTAACAAGGTTAGTATCAATAGTTAAATTTGAAACTGCAAATTTAACAGCACCTTTATCAAAACCTATATCACTATATGCTTTTCCTACTGACTTATTTGCTTCGCTTAAAGCTTTATAACCACTATCGATTACGTCGCCATAAACTTTAACAGGATCTTTTCTTCCTAAGAAGAACCAAATGCCACCAGCTATAGCAGCAACTACTATAACAGCAACACAAATAAGTCCCCAATTTATTCCTTTCTTAGGTGTACTAACACCACCGTCAACAATTCCACCAACTGGAGTTTCAACTGGTTGTACTGGATCTACAGCTGGAGCTGAATTTAAAGATTCAGGTGTAGCAGCAGGTTCAGCAACTGGTTGAACTGGAGTTTCTGTAACTGTTTCAGTACTTACAGTACTATTTTGTTCATCTAGATTATTCATCTTTTCTCACACTCTCCTCTACTTTATATAATATAATAAATGGGACTTTTTTACAATAAAAAAAATAACTCTTTTGAGTTATTTATTTATTAATCATCATTAAGCTACAGGAGTTGATGGATTATTATCAGTTGCTGTTGGTTGAGCTGGAGCAGCTGGAGCAACTGGAGTAGCACCAATTTTTTGTTCAGAAACTATTTTATTTAGTTCTAATTGGAACTTCTTTTCTTCTTCATCTTCTAAACCAATGTGGTCAATCTTAGCAATTTGATCATGATTAAATAATAATGTTTGATCACTTGATAATGAACCTTCAGGGAATAGAACACCAGAATAATCATAAACTACATCTGGTTTAGCATTATCAACTGTACAATAACCTATAACCATAATTCTTTTAGTTGCATTTTTTAATAAAACAACACTACCAACTGGTAAGAATTTATCTCTCATTTCGTTCATATTTCACATTCTCCTTTATTCTAAATACAATTATAAGTTATTTTTTTTGATTTGTCTATCATTAAAATAAATGTATACATAATAATTAATATACTTTTAATTAACTACTTATGATATAATTTATAAAGAATAGAGGGATTACATGAATAGTGATAATAAAGAAACAAATACACCTATTACTCCACTACCAGAATTAACTGAACAAATACCAGTAGTAGATGCAGATCAAAATGTTAGTGTTAAAGAACTACCTAATGATCCCAATGCTGTAGGAAAAACAACTGCTATTCCTATAGTTGATCCAAACACAAATCAACCAGTAGCTAAAACTACTGATAACGTTATAAGTAAAGAACCGGTTCAAACTCCAGATGTTAAACCAGTAGAAGCACCACAACCTGTTGCTCCTGAGCCTGTTGCTCAACCTGTGGAAGCACCACAACCTGTTGCTCCTGAGCCTGTTGTTCAACCTGTAGAAGCACCTCAACCAGTGGCTCCTACTCCTGAAGTTCAACCTGTAGAAGCTCCTCAACCTGTAGCTCCTGCTCCTGCAGCTCAACCTGTGGAAGCACCTCAACCTGTTGCTCCTACACCAGTTCAAGAGGTTCCTGTACAACCAGTACCTGCTCCAGTAGCACCTGCTCCTGTACAACAACCAGTAGCACAACCTACTCCGGTTCAACCAGTTGCTCCAGTTCAACCTGTACCTCAAGTTGTTCAACCAGTACAAGCTGTTCCTCAACCAGTTCAACCGGTTACAGAAATTCCTGCTGCTCCTGCTGCTCCTACTCCTGGTATTGTTAGCCAAGATCAAACTAACGTAGGTTTTATATCAAACGGAACTGTTATTAAAAAGAAATTAGATAAAAGATTAGTAATTGCTATTGTTGTTGCTGCTATTACATTAGTTGGTTTATTAGGTTACTTTGTAATCTTCCCATTAGTAATGGATAAACTAATTAATAAACCTATTAAGGTTTATCAAACAGCTATAACAGAACTTAAAACTAAAGCTAATAATATTGCTAATGAAGTATTACATAAATCAATGTTATTAGAAGCTAACCTAACAATTGATACTAATATGGAAAGCTTTAAACAATTAACTGGATATACATATGGTCTTAAATATGGTATTGATCCAGCTACTAAATCAATTGAACAAGGTTATAGCATTACAAGTAGTAAAGATATTGAAGTTAGTTCATATAATTATTTAAAAGATGATAACTTCTATAAAAGACTATCAAACTACCGTGATCTAATATATCTTGGTGATGATAAAAGTATTGGTTCACGTAACGTCTTTGGTTCTTACACAGATACATTTGAACACTATAGTATTTTAACTAATGGTTTAGTAAACAATATTATTGATACAACATTTGATACTATCTATAATTCATTGGATGCATCAAAAATAACTAAAGAAGATGCTTCAATAAGTATCAATAATACTACTTTAAAAGTACATCGTAATAAATATGTCCTATCTAAAGATGATATTAATAATATCTTAGATACTATTAAAGAAAAGATTAAAGATAATAAAGACATAATGAAAAACTTAGAAAATCTATATGGTATGAATACTACTGAAGTAGAATCATTAATTGATTCTATATCACTTAAAGATATGGAATCAAGTGAAGTTACAATAAGTATCTTCACTATGGGTAACTTCAATACATACTTAGGTTTCGAAATCGTTACTGATAAAAAATATGAATTCCATAATTATTCATATAAAGGTTTATCTGATATCAAATTAGTATACCCTAATGGTGATACTACAGTAACAACATATACTGTTAACTCAGAACAAGCTAATAGTAAAGTAAGATATATCATCAAAAAAGATGATCAAGAATTCTTACAATTAACTGTCGCTTCATGGACAGAATATAATATTGATTTAGATTATACTTATACTATTGATAAAAAGACTTCAAGAACTGGTTCATTTAAGTTCGTAAGAGATACTTCTACACAAGAAAAGAATAACTATACTGCAACTCTTACAATTAAATCAGGAAATGAATATATTACTTTATCTGCTGATGTATCAAATAACTATACTGCTACAGTAAGTAACATTAATGCTAAAGCTGCTAGTACATTAAGTGATGCAGACTTATATAATGCCGAAAACGGTTACACTAATGTCTTATTACAAGTTCCACTAGGAAACATCTTAATAGGTACATTAAGTGGTACTAATAGTGGTGCTGATTTAAGTACATCACTACAAACAATCTTCAATAGTTTATCTGAAACACAAAAAGAACAACAAAGAAGACAAGATGAAAATAGTACTGATTTAGATGGTACTGATGAAATCGACGAACGTATTAGTGCAAATAATGAAGCAAATCAAACCCCAACTGAAGATAATACACAAACTGATACTAATACTGAAAGTACACCTACTGATAAT
>CADBLZ010000003.1 GCA_902795675.1 uncultured Erysipelotrichaceae bacterium | reverse complement strand
TTTTGATTTGATACCAGAAGCGTTTTGTGTGTAATCTACAACATGAGCAGATCCACCAGTCATTTGTAAGCAGCTTGAATCATAAGCGATGTTGAAATCCCATGCACCGATTGGTGTTCCACTTGATAATGTAACTGTTACATTAACACTTGAACCAACAGTAACAATTGATGATGCTGATCTTACACCAATAGATGCAGATGCAGCATTAACAATTAGAGGAACCATTAAGGTTAAGATTAAGCTTGATAATAAATATTTTACTTTTTTCATTTTATACTCCTTTTTATTGTGTTATACCTTTAACACCTAAGATATGTTTTTGAACAACTAATAAATCTAATGCATTTACTTTACCATCTTGGTTAGCATCAAGAGCACTTAATTGAGCTCCTTGTTTAACACTTACACCTAAGATGTGTTTTTGAATTACTAGTAAGTCTAAAGCATTTATAGCGCCATCACCTGATGCATCACCACGAACGACAATCGTTAGTGTTTCAGTGTTAGAAGCTTTGATAGTTACTGTTGTACCAGTTTTTACAACACCTGTACCACTAATAGTTACAGATGAACCAACGCTTTCTAGTTTGCTCTTTAAGTCATCTATTGATGTACCAAGTTCAATACCATAAAGTGTGTTTCCATTTCTTTTTAAACCAGCTGTTGCAATAATGTTATCAACAGTTATTACCGGTTTTTCTTCAGTTGGTTGATCTGGTTGAGGAGTTGGTGTTGGTTCTACTGGTTTACTTTCACCAGTATAGTTTTTATCTGCATCACTTGTTGGTAATTTAGTTACAGCAGGCATATTTTTATAAACTGGTATATAGAAGATAAATGCTGATTCTAACATATTTAAGTTTTTATAAGCATTATATAAAGTAGATGATTCAGTAGATGGAGATTGAATATTAGTCATATATTGATGTGAAAATCTTGAACTTGCATTTGTTGGTGTTACATTAAATTTAAATGTATATAATGTATTTTGACCATTATCAATATAATTAGTTTTCATAAAGTTTGTACCTTTATTAATTGATTCTTGACGACCAGCTGCTTTTTCTTCATTTGATGGTTCTGTATTCCAAGCTCCTTGTTGTGGTATACCCCAACCTCTAGAGAAAGCGTAATTCATAGCACATCTTGTTATATCACCAGCGCATGAATCATAAGCTCCTACATTAAAGAAGTTGTAGTAGTTATTGTAGTTATTACCATTTACTAAACCAAATCTAAATGAATAGTTACCAGTTAGAGCTGATTGAAGTGTTCCAGCATATGGTCCTGAGTTAGATTTACCTTGACCAATTTCATTCATATTTCTAGTAGCTATTAAAAGAGGATTAACTTGTAATGCTTTAGAAGAGTTTAAGATATATTGTGGTAGATCAGGTATTTGTTGAACAAAATATCTATTACCATATGTTTGCTTTAGAGCATTTACGTATTGTTCATCAGTAATTGCTGTATTATATGTTGATGCTTCAAACATGAAGACATTAACATCATTTAAGAAGTTACGAGGGTCAAGATAATATGCAACAACACTTGATGATACTGTATAATAACCACCAGCGTTATATGTTGCACCTGCAATTTCTTCATAGTAATATGATGGTTTATTAGCTATTCTATTACGACCTGTTATGTATTCAGTATATACCGCTGTATTAAAATCAACTGTTGTATCTTTAGCAACAAACTTCCATGTTGGGTGTTGTGCTTTAAGTAAACATAATGCACCCCAATATGTTGATGGGAAGCCAGCGGCATTTAATTCTGTTTCACAAGCATTAGTAGGTGTTTTATTTTCTTCTACTACTTTAGAGAATACTTTAGTGAAACTAGAACATACATAACCTTCTTGATTGTTATATCTTATTTTATACCAGTTATCTCCACATCCACCTTGATCAGCAACTTTTTCAAGTTGTAGTAAATCAAATGTGGCACCAGAGTTACCCATACCTAAAGCTTTATGGTTAGTTCCTGGTCCACTTCTAATATTTACAGCATCACCAGTTAGAACAGCATAGTATGATGTTTCAGCATTTACTTTAGGAATGAAATAGACGAATGATGTTAATATGAAACCACATATTAACATTATAGATACTACTTTATTAATAAACTTTTTCATATTAACCTCCATTCTTGCACTAATTCTCACTTTAATTTTACCATATTTAAGGCGTTACCTAACGTCAAGTAGTGTTTAGTAGTGTATATAATTGTAAAGGAAATTAATGGTTTTTTCTTTTGCTTTATGGTTTATTAATCCTCTTTTTTTTGATATAATAAGAAATGATAAAAATAAGGTGATATTATGAAGGTTTTAAGAAAGAAATTACAAAAGGTTGGAATTGTTAAAAAGATTTTCTTCTTTTTATCAGTTTTATTATATTTACCAATACTAGGATTCTTTATTTATAACATCTTACATTTAGTTGGTGTTGAAACTGCTATAAGAATCATTGCTATTGTTATATTAAGTATTTGGGGCTTAATATATATCCTTAGTGGATTAGTTACAATGATTCAAAAGAAGACTAAAACATTTATAGTTATTACTATTATTACTTTAATATTAGCTTCTGGTATGGGTGTTGGATCTTATTTTATTTATAAAACATTTGGTACTATGAGACAAATGAATAAGACAACTATTACTTATACAACTAATTTAATCATGTTAAAGGGTAAGACATTAGATGATAAATCATTACTTGGTATGATTAAAACAGAAGATGACTTAGAAGGTCACGAGTTAGCTAATAAGTTAATTGAAAAAGAAAAGTTAGATAATAAAGTTAAATACTATGAAGATTATATGGAAATGATTAGTGATCTTTATAAAGGTAAGATTGATGGTTGTTTTGTTTCAGGTAACTACATTATTAACTTTGAAAATCAAACTTTTATAGATGGTAATACTCTTCCTATTGAAGAAAAAGTAGATGTTGTTAAAACATATAGTGAAGAAAGAGAAAATGAAGATACTGCTATTTTAAATACATCTAAATCAAAAAGATTAACTGAACCATTTACAGTTCTAGTAATGGGTGTTGATAGTACAATTGATGGTTTAAATAAAAACCAAGCATTTAATGGTGATACATTAATATTAGTTACATTTAATCCAGATACTTTAACAGCAACAATGTTTAGTATTCCTCGTGATATGTATGTACCTATCGCTTGTAATAATAATAGATATGCTAAGATTAATAGTTCTGCCGCTTATGGTTCATCTTGTGTTATTAGAACAGTTCAAAAGTTAACTGGCATTGATATTGATTATTATGTAAAGATTAACTTTAGAGGTGTTGTTGATTTAGTTAATGCTCTTGGCGGTGTTACTGTTAATGTTGAAGAGCCTGATTTCGATTACGACTCTGCTCACCATAATATGGTATGTGAACAAAATAGTAATAGATCTTATGGTAAAAATGATTTAGTTTGTATGAATATTGGTCAACAAACACTTAATGGTGAACAAGCATTAGCTTATGCTAGATGTAGACATTTATATGCTGTATCTGATATAGCACGTAATCAACATCAACAAGATATTATTGAAGCATTAGCTATTAAAGTTAGATCATTAAAAACTTTAGATGAATTCCAAACAGTAATTGATACTGTATCAAGAAATATTGAAACTAATATGACTCCTGAACAAATGTCATCATTCTATGATGTTGCTAAATCAATGATGGGTTCAGGTAATGCTATATCAGTTGTTAAGACATTCTTATCTTACTACTCTCTTCCAGTTTGGAATGGATATCAATATTTAAGTGCTTTAGGTTATTACCAAGGTTCACTTGATGCTATTACAGATGAAATGAATATTAACTTAGGTAAAAAGAAAGCTAAAGATATTAAAACATTTAGTATTAGTTTCAATGAAGAATATGAAACACCTAAAGTTGGTTATGGTATTGCAACAGGTACTAAGTTACAAACAATGCCATCATTTATCTTAGATTATAAAGAACAAGCTTCTAAGTATTGTAGTGAACATAATATTAGTTGTTCATTTGAAGAAAAGGCTTCTAGTGATCCTAAGGGTATGGTAATTGAACAATCAGTTCATGCTGGTGTTCTAATGAATAATGTTTCATCTGTTACATTATATGTAAGTGATGGATCGCTTAGAGATACTCCTACTCCACAACCTAAGAAAACTTGTGATAAAGATGAGATGGATGAAGATGAATATGCAGAATGTGTAGCTAAGGAAAAAGAAAAAGATAAAGAGAAAGAAAAAGAAGAACCAAAGGAAGAACCTAAAGAAGAAATTAGTTGTACTAATGCTACAGTAGTAGCTGGTAAGTGTGTATGTTGGAAAGATTATGAATTTGAAAGTGGTTCAGACACTAAATGTAAACCAATTCCAAAAGAAGAACCTGCACCTGAAACTGGAACTACTGATGGTGATAATTCTAACGAATAATAAAAAAGAAGATGTAAAGTCTTCTTTTTTCATTGGGTCATACAACTTGAAGTTATTTGCATATTAAGGTAAAATGAATAAGACAATGTTAGGAGTTTTATTATGCATACAGAAGAATTCTTTAGTAATAAGATTGATAAAGATATTAGAATAGTTATTTTCTCTGATATTCATTATGTTCATCCAGGATTTAATACTAAAATATTTGATACTTTATATAATGAAATTGTTTATGCTAAACCAGATTATATTTGTATACCTGGTGATATTGTAGATCAAGCTAGTTATTCTAATTTAGAAGAATTAAGAGATTTCTTTTTAAATATAAGCAAGGTTGCACCAGTTATAGTTACTTTCGGTAACCATGATAATGGTCAAGGTAAAGCTTGGTCATGGTACGCTGTTAAGAATGTTTATTTAAGAGAAATGTTAGCTACTATTCCTAACTTACATTTATTAGAAGATAGTAAGTTTAAAGTTGGTAATATATGTTTCTATGGTTTTAATCCTTCATTTGATTATTATGAAACAACTAATGAAAGTTATGATAAGTTAGTTGAAGAAATAAGTGATTTAAAGGTTAAATTAGACGAGAATGATTATAATGTACTTCTTATTCATTCTCCATATCAAATATATAATTATTTAGCTAATAATCCTGATTCTGAACTTAATAAGTGTGATCTAGTATTAAGTGGTCATATGCATAATGGTACACTACCTTATTTCTTTACTCATTTATTAAATAGTAATTTTAAAACTAATAGAAGTTTAATAAATCCAGTTAAGAAATGGTTTGCGGATTATTGCCAAGGAAAAGTATATAAAGTAAAAGATGGATATATTCATGACGCTATTACTAAGTTTAGTGTTAGTTCTGGTATATTACATTATATTGATTTTATGTATAGAAAACACGTTACTGTATTAGATATAAAAAAGACTGATCATTAATCAGTCTTTTTTTCTTTTCTTAGTTTTACTGCTTTAGCTCTTGAATTGTAATGAGTATGTAATAGTTTCTCTGCTTTTTCACTTAATGGATGATCTAAATAGTATTTATATACATTTATAACATCTGGATTTTCATAAGCTACTCTAATACTTGATTCAGCATCATTTTGATATAAAGAATTCTTACGAGATTCTAAGTTAGCTTTTACTTGAGGTATTGGTAACAATGGTTGACCTCCACCACCAATACAACCGCCTTCACAATTCATTACTTCGATGAAGGCATAATCTTTTTTATGTTTAAGAATTTCTTCCACATTCTTCATACCTTCAACAGCAGCTACTTTGAATTTGTACTCACCTATTTCAATTTCTGCTTCTTTTATACCAGAGATGCCTCTAACACTTTCTAGGTTATAGAATTTCTTTGGTGCTTTTTTATTTGTTATGAAGTAATAAGCAGCACGAAGAGCAGCTTCCATAACACCTCCACTGGTACCAAAGATTACACCAGCACCTGAGCCTTTACCTAGTAATGGATCAAAGTCAGAATCTTTTAAACTATTAAAGTCTATTTCACATTCTTGAAGCATTAGTGCTAGTTCTTGAACAGTTATAACATAATCCATGCCTGGAAGTTCTCTTCTTTTTACTTCCATTTTTTTAGCAACACAAGGAGCTACCATTACATTTATTATTTTATCTTTTGGTATGTTATTTAGTTCTTGGTAGTAAGTATTTATTAGTGTACCTTGAATACTTATTGGACTTTTAGTAGTTGATAAGTTATCTAATAAATCATCATGGAACATTTCACAATATTTAACCCAAGCTGGGCAACAAGATGTGAATTGAGGTAAGTTTTTTTTACTCTTTATTCTTTCAACTAATTCACTTGCTTCTTCCATGATAGTCATATCAGCACCAAATGTTAAATCAAATACAGCATCAAATTTTAATGCACGTAAAGCTGAAACTAGTTTATGTTCAACAAATGAACCAGCTGGTAAACCAAATAAGTCACCAATTGATACTCTTACTGCTGGAGCAACAGATATAGTTACAAAGTAGTTAGTATCATTTAAGTAATTTAATAATTCTTTGTAATCATATTTAGGTACTAATGCTTTAGTTGGACAATGCATTACACATTGACCACAATTAATACATATTGGATTACTAGCTAGTTGTTTATCGTATGATATGTTAGTTATGTTTGTGCATATGTTTTGACACATACCACAATCGATACATAAGTTATCTATTCTTTGAATAGATGGATTTATATCTGATACCCATACTCTTTTCTTTTTCTTTTCTTCATCATAGAATCCTTCTTTAGCATTCCATAATGAAATATCTTTTTTAGGTCCTTCACACATTATACAGTTAGTAAGAAAGTTATAATCATCTTCATCTGTATATATGTAACCACAGTTTTTGCATCTATATTTTGTCATATAATCACCTTGCTATTCTTTATTCTATTATATTATATCACAATAAAAAAATTCACACATTAGTGTGAATTAGTATTTATCAATATCATTTAAAATCCATACTCTTTTTATTAGTTCTGCTATACCAGTTCCACAGTATGAACATTTAATTGTACCTACACTAGCTACTGGTGCTCCACAGTTTGGACAGTTTAAGAATAAACCATTCTTTTCACTTATTACACCTTTTTCATCTATAACATAGATGAATTCTATACGACATCTCTTTTGTTGTTTTTCTCTCTTTTTACCGTTATCAATAACATATTCATAAGAAGCTGCTAATTCGATAGTAGCTACATTTTTCTTCTTTTGATATTTAGTTATCGTTACTTTATGAATACTTAAGTTTTTATACTTAGTATCTGATGGTGTACTATCAATAATTGTTTTAGCACTAGATATTACTTTATCGCATAAGATACCTTTAGTATCTCTATTATTAATAGCTAGGTAGAAGTTATTAAGATTCATTTCAGCCATAGACTTTAATTCATCAATATTTAAGTCAGGAAAGTCTTTAGTTATTTCGGGTACATATATTCTATCCATACCAGCAATAGATAATGGTGTTTCTTCAGCTTCTAATTTAGTTTTTTCACAAGCTTCTTTAAAAGACATACCATCAAAATAAGTATTCATGAAATCTCTATATTTACCTCTTAATTCAATAAAGACAGTTATTAAGAATACTACTAAAGATATTATTAATATAAGAAATATGTAAAACATAGTATCACCTATTTAATTATACTATTTATAACTTAGTTAGAAAAGAAAAAAGGTATTAACCTTAGTAATACCTTTTAGTCTTTATAAGCATTTTTATAATCACCAGATAGAATGTTATCAATCCATTCTTGATTATTTAAATACCAATTAATTGTTTCTTTAATACCTTCTTCAAATGTGTATGAAAGTTTCCAACCTAGTTCTCTTTCTACTTTAGTTGAATCAATAGCATATCTTAAATCATGACCAGGACGATCAGTAACATATGTTATTAAGTCTTCACTCTTACCCATTTGGTTTAGTATTGTTTTAACAATAGTTATGTTATTTCGTTCAGAATGACCACCTAAGTTATACACTTCGCCATTCTTACCGTTTCTAACAATTAAATCAACACCAATATTATGATCATGAACATGAATCCAATCTCTTACATTTTCACCTTTTCCATAAACAGGAATTGGTTCATTTTTTAATGCTTTAGAGATAACTACTGGAATTAATTTTTCTGGGAATTGATATGGTCCATAATTATTTGAACATCTAGATATAGTTACAGGTAAACCGAATGTTCTATGGTAAGCCATAACCATAAGGTCAGCACCTGCTTTAGATGATGAGTATGGACTTGAAGTATGTAATGGTGTTTCTTCTGTAAATAATAGATCTGGACGATCTAATGGTAGATCACCATATACTTCATCAGTTGATACTTGATGGTATCTTGTTATTGGATGAACTTCCTTCATTTTTAAACAAGCGTTTAATAAGTTCATTGTTCCTAAAATATTTGTTTCAGCAAATAAGTTAGGATTTTTAATTGAGTTATCAACATGTGATTCTGCAGCAAAGTTTACTACAATATCAAAGTTTTCTTTTTGAAATAGTTCATCTACTTTTTCTTTATCGCAAAGATTTAGATGAACAAAACGGTAGTTTTTTCTATCTTCTAAATCTTTTATATTATTATAATTACCAGCATATGTTAGTGCATCTAGACAGATGAATTCATCTTCTGGATATTTATCTACTACATAGTGTAGGTAATTACTTCCAATAAAACCTGCTCCCCCAGTTATTAAAAACTTACTCATTGTTACCTCTCTTTAGAGCTAGAAGTTTACCTTCTGTACTTTCATTAAATTCTTCAATATAACGACCTAAAGCGTCATCCCATTCAGGCATTAGAGCAAAACCATTTTCTTCTAGTTTAGTCCATGTGAATTTAGAGTTTTCTGGTCTTGTAGCATGTGGTTTATCTTTGTAGTATTCATCTGTTGAAACATGATTTACTTTTACTTCTACACCATATTTTTCAAAGATTCTTTCAGCAAATTCTGCCCAAGTACAGTAACCTGTATTAGTTGCATTATATGTTCCATACTTATCAGTATGAGCCATTTCAACTAGTAATTTAGATAAGTCAACTGTATAAGTAGGACTTCCTATTTGATCATTTACAACACTTAGTTCTTTATATTTTTGTGATAGTTTAATCATTGTTTTTACGAAGTTATTACCATTGATACCAAATACCCAAGAAATTCTTGTAATGAAGTGATTTGGATTTCTTCTAACTTCTTCTTCACCAGCATATTTAGTTTCACCATATACGCTTTGTGGGTTTGCTTTATCGTCTTCTGTATAGTAACCTTCTTTTTTACCATCGAAGACATAGTCAGTAGACATATAAACAATCTTTGCACCAACTTTAATTGAAGCATCAACAATATTTCTAGTACCAGTTACATTTACGTTTTCACAAGCTTCTTTTTCTTCTTCAGCTTTATCAACAGATGTCCAAGCTGCACAATGGAAGATTACGTCTGGTTTGTAAGCTTCAACAATACTCATTACTTGGTCTTTATCAGTTATATCCATTTCATCTCTATCAAGAGCTAAGATATCTGTTTCACCACGAGCACGAAGTTCTTTTACAATATCATAACCTAGTTGGCCTTTAACACCTGTTACTAAGTATTTTCTAGGTGTTCTAGCAAAGTTAACTTCTGTTTCACTTAATGGTTTTCTTTCTTCATCTTTAGGAGAAATTAATGGTTTATCAATACCATATTTTTCTAGTAAATCATAGATTGATAATTTTTCAGAAGTATATTCTTCTTCATCATTTTTTCTAGTATATAAGTTAACAACCATTTCTGGATCTTTGTAAGATATACCGCCTTCTTTTCTAGTGTTATATTCATTATCAACAAAGTATTCAAATAATGAATCATCTTCTAGAGCTAAGTAAGCATGTGCATATCCTCTTGGAACATATAAGAATGTTCCATTTTCAGGAGTAAGTTCAACAGCAACTGTTTCACCAAATGTTGGAGAGTCTTTTCTAACATCTCTAACGATATCAACAACTTTACCTCTTACGCATCTTACCATTTTAGCTTGGCAGTAAGGATCTTCTTGGTAATGTAATCCTCTTAGGATTCCTTTACCACTCATTGAATCACTAAATTGATGAAATTCTTTAAAGCCAAGGTGTTTTTGTTCAGCTTTAGTTACTGATTCGAAGAAGCCACGAGCATCTCCAAATCTTCTTGTGTTTACTATTAAACAATCTAATCCGTTTGTTTCTGTTATTGTTAAGTTTTTATATTTTTCCATTATTATTTACCATTCTTTCTAAATATTTTCCATATGTGTTTTTAGCTTGTTCACTAGCACTCTCTTTTAATTCTTCTTTTGTTATCCATCTGTTATCGTATGCTATCTTTTCAGGACAACAGATGACAGCATCTCTATTTTCTTCAACAGTTTTAATCATATTAGATGCATCTAATAATGATTCAAATGTTCCTGTATCAAACCATGAATAACCTTCACCAAGTAATCTCGCTTTAAGTTTTTTATCTTTTAGGTATAGATCATTTAGTGATGTTATTTCTAGTTCGTTTCGAGCAGATGGTTTAATCTTTTTAGCCATTTTAGATACACCTTTAGGATAAAAGTATAAACCTGTAATGGCATAATCTGATTTTGGTTCTGCCGGTTTTTCTTCGACACCAATTACATTATTATCTTTATCTAATTCCATGATACCGAATCTTTCAGGATCTTTTACTTCGTAACCGAAGATTGTTGCAATACCATTATGAGCATTTCTTATTGCTTGATGTAATTCTCTTGTTAAACCATTACCATAGAAGATGTTATCTCCTAGAACCATTGCACATGGAGCATCACCGATAAACTTTTCGCCTATCAGGAATGCTTGAGCAAGACCTTCTGGTTTTGGTTGAACAGCATATTCTAAATTTATACCAAATTGTTTACCATCTTTTAGTAGCTTTTTAAAATAAGCTTGATCCTCTTCTGTTGTTATTATTAAGATGTCTTTAATACTTGCTTGCATTAAGACTGATAACGGATAATAAATCATTGGTTTATCATATACTGGTAGTAATTGTTTACTTACACCTTTGGTAATAGGATATAATCTAGTACCAGATCCACCAGCTAGGATAATACCTTTATATTCGCCAATATTAGTAGTATCTTCATCAAGTAAGATGTCTTCTATACTGATATTATAAATTGTCATTAGTTCATGAAGTTCTTCAGCACTTACTTTTCTAGTTCCCTTTTCTATT
Organism: uncultured Erysipelotrichaceae bacterium; assembly: GCA_902795675.1. Taxonomy (GTDB): domain Bacteria; phylum Bacillota_I; class Bacilli_A; order RF39; family UBA660; genus Coprovivens. The sequence goes on along the minus strand of CADBLZ010000003.1, from coordinate 1,239 downwards.
CTAATTATTGCGTCTCTTCCAACGTTTAGTTTAGCAGCAATATCTTCTTGAGTGAGACCTATGTTTTCTCTTGCTTTACGCAAGACTTCGCCAACATTAATTGAATCGAATCTTTGCATTACTTCACCTCAAGTAAATAATACCACTAAATGTTGAAAATTTCAACATTTTAAAACATACAGATAAAAAGGATTCACATTTGTGAACCCTTTTTTGTATTATTTATCTTCTTTTTTAGTAGTCTTTCTAGCTGGTTTTTTGTCGTCTTTTTTGTTATCTTTTTTGTCATCAAAGTTTGCTGGTTTTGGAATAGCATCTTTTCTACTTAAGTTTAATCTTCCACGATTATCGTAGCCTTCAGCTTTAACCATTATTTCATCGCCAACTTTGAACATGTCTGAAGCTTTTTCAACACGTTCCCAAGCAAGTTTAGAAACATGGCATAAACCTTCACAACCACTCCATAATTCTACGAAGCAGCCAAAGTCTTCAACTTTTGTTACTTTACCTACATATACTTCACCAGGGATTACTTCTTTAACTACTTCTTCAATCATATCTCTTGTTTTATCAATAATTGATTGATCTTGATGATAGATAAGAACTGTACCGTCATCTTGTAAGTCAACTTTAACAGCATTTATATCGTTAACGTCTGTAACGTTAGATGCAGTTTGAATGATCTTAGTAATCATTTCGCCACCCTTACCAATAACATCTTTAATCTTATCTGGGTTAATATGCATGATAGAAATCTTAGGAGCATATTTAGATAATTCTAATCTTGGTTCTGGAATACATTCTTCCATAACATCTAGAATTTCCATTCTTGCTTTTCTAGCTTGTTCAAGAGCTTCTTTAAGAATCTTTTCAGTTACACCTTTGATTTTGATATCCATTTGTAATGCTGTAATACCATTTCTAGTACCAGCTACTTTGAAGTCCATATCACCCATGTGATCTTCTAGACCTTGGATATCTGTAAGAATTGTATATTTCTTACCATCTTCAGATGTGATTAAGCCCATAGCAATACCTGCTACTGGAGCTTTAATTGGAACACCTGCAGCCATTAATGATAAACAACCTGAGCAGATTGTTGCTTGACTTGATGAACCATTTGATTCAAGAACTTCAGATACAACTCTAACAGTGTATGGGAATTCTTTTTCATCTGGCATTACTTGTAATAATGCTCTTTCACCTAAAGCACCGTGACCAATTTCACGACGTCCAGGA
>CADBLZ010000002.1 GCA_902795675.1 uncultured Erysipelotrichaceae bacterium | reverse complement strand
TTTAAAAGTATGATAAATGAGTAGGTGATAAGAATGGGCAATATCGTTGATTACGTAAAAAAATACCGTACTAAATCATTTAAAGAAAAAAAACTATGCGATGTTGATATGCTTGTTTTTTCTGCATTAGCATACATGGATTTCACTGAAATAGTAAATAGAGATCGTATTCTTCTTAATGACGCATTAAAGTTTTTCTACAAAATGAAGAATAAAGAAGAATTCATTAATCGTGGAATAGGTCAAGTAGATATTTGGGCTATGGGTAAAGAAATGATTGATCAACCTCGTTACAATAGCATCTATTTATCTAATTATGTTTATAAAGTAACTAAAGATGAACAATTTAGTGCTATTACAATGCACTTACCAAATGGTTTCACAATCGTTGTATTTGAAGGAACAGATCACCATGTTGTTGGTTGGGAAGAAGACTTCAAAATGATTTATCAATATCCTGTTAAAGCTCATATCGATGCTTGTAAATATTTAAATAAAACATTACTAAGTATCAAAGATAATAAAATCATTCTAGCTGGTCACTCTAAAGGAGGTCACTTAGCTTTAGCTAGTGCCATGGGTGCTATATTCCCATTATGTTTTAAAATAAAAGCAATCTATAACTTTGATGGACCATGTTTACCAAAAGACTTAATATGCTTACCAAGATATAAAAAGTTTGTTTCTAAAAGAACTCATCATATCGTTCCTAGTTATACATTCTTTGGTATCTTACTAAAACATACACCTAACTATGTGGTAGTAAAACCTACAATTAATAAATTTACTTGTCATGCTCCAACCAATTGGTACATTGAAGATGATCACTTTGTAAAAGAACGTCTTAGTAAACAATCAGTATCACTTAATAGAGCAATTACTAAATGGTTAGATAATCATAACAGAAACGAAAAGAAAGTCTTCTGTGACACTTTATTTAAAGTACTAAAAGAAGCAGAGATAGAAAACATGCACACTGCTGCTAAATTACCTAATATTAGAAAAATACTTAATTCATATAAAGAATTAGATAAATCTTCTAAAGACTTAATCGTTGAATTTATCAAAATAAATATATCTACTTATGCTAAAGATAGAATAACTACCACTGCTCATGAAGTAGTAAAAAACTTCCGTAAGAAGTTTGGCAAAAGAGGTAAAAAGAATGAAAGAGAATAAGGAAGATGTTTATAAATATCTCTGTGGAGCTTACTATGGTGTTGAACTAGTAGATGAATATTCTACTAAAGAATACATCATGCAAGATATTGATAACTATATCAAAAAATTCTTAGAAGAGAATGAAATAGATGATTATCAAAATAAAAGAAGAAACTATGAACAAGAACTTAGTGATAAAACTAAACTTCAAGATTCATTACTTGTATTACCTAAGGTAAAAGCTCCATTAGAACTTATCTTACTAATAAAATTAAAACTAAAAGAAATAAGAGAAGAGGAAGTTAGAAATTCAAAATAACTTCTTTTTTTTAAAAAACTTTTTAAAAACCTATTGACTATAACACAAAAAATAATTATAATAAAGATACTTAATAGTAAAGCATTAAGGATTTAAATAACCTACGAATTTATTTATAGTTATTTATTTAACTTTAATATATTCGTTTTTGGGACAATATTTAATATTGTCTATTAAGTTTGAGTGTTAAACTTGAACCTAATGATTTTGGTTATTTGTGTTATTTTGATTTAGCTGTATTTATAGTATTAATTTATTATAATTACATCTTCATCTTAATAACTCCATTTTGCATCTCTCGTCGAGCTATTAAGCGTATGCGCATACAAAGTGGTTTTTTAAATTGATGAGAACTCACTTATTAAACCTGTCAGTTTGATTTTTGAGGTATTATTATCCACGGAGGAATGATGTTCTGACAGACATCATTTTTTCTTTTGCAATAAAATGTGCTATAATCTTTAAGTGAAGGAGATGTAGATATGAGTGATGAAACATTTAAAAAATATATCTTATTAATAACATTTGGTGTTGTATTATTTGTTGTCTTATCAAATACTAACTGGGTAATAGCAGGTTTTGGTTTTGTCCTAAAAATAATGACACCATTCTTAGTAGGAGCATTTATTGCTATCTTCTTAAATGTTATTGTTAATTTCTTCAAAGAGAAAGTCTTTAAAAAGATCAAAAAAGAGAAGACTAGAACTACTATAAGTGTTGTATCATCATTAGTTGCCTTCCTAGGTATTATAGCTTTAACTTTAGGTTTATTATTACCTCAATTATTTAAAACAGGAACAATCTTTGTTAAGAACTTCCCTGAGTATCAAGAAACTATTAATGAATTAGGCGAAAAGTTTAACTTATCAGAAAAAACAATGGAAGCCTTAGAATTAAATAAACTAAAAGAGAGTGTTACAACTTATGTTAACGATAACAGTGCATCAGTTGTTGATTATATTAAAGGTGTTGCTTCATCAGTAGGTAACTTCATGTATAACTTCTTTATTGGTTTAGTCTTTGCTGTATACTTAATAACTGATAAAGAACGTTTAAAGAAACAATTTAATAAATTGTTTAAAGCTATCATGAGTAAGAAAATATATGATCGTGTCTTAAGTGCATGTCGTGTATCTTATTCAACATTTACTAACTTTGTTGTTGGTCAATTAATAGAAGCTACTATTCTAGGATCATTATGCTTCGTTGGTATGTTAATCTTAAGATTACCATATGCTGGAACATTAGCTGTTCTAAGTGGTTTACTAAACATGGTTCCATACTTTGGTGCCTTCTTCGGAACAGCTCTTGGAACATTCCTAATCTTCATGGTTAGTCCAGTAAAAGCATTAGTATTCTTCATCTTCACTATTGCCTTACAACAAATTGAAGCAAATATCATCTACCCACATGTTGTTGGTGGAAAAGTTGGTTTACCATCAATTTGGGTTTTACTAGCTGTTATAGTTGGTGGTAGTGTTGCTGGATTCGCTGGTATCATTCTTGCTGTTCCAGTAGTATCAATCCTTTATGGATCATTAAAAGTATATGTTAATAAAAAAGTACCAAAAGAAGAACAATAATCTTCTTCTTTTTTTATGTTATAATGAATATAGGTGATAATAATGGAAAGCGTATACATTCATATTCCTTTTTGTAAATCAATTTGTTCATATTGTGATTTCTGTAAAATGTTATACCATGGTCCATGGGTAACTAATTACCTTAACGCTTTAGTTAGTGAAATTAATAATTACTATAACGGTGAAGAAATAAAAACAATGTATATTGGTGGTGGAACACCAAGCGCTTTATCAACTAAAGACTTAAACTATTTATTTGAAATAACTAAAATATTCAAACTAAGTGATGATTGTGAATACACTTTTGAATGTAATATAAATGATATAACAGAAGAATTATTAGATATCTTAAAGAATAACAGAGTTAATAGATTAAGTATTGGTATTGAGTCCTTTAATAAAGAAAAACTAGAATTCATGAATCGTAATCACACCTTTAATGATGCGGAGGAAAAAATAAAACTAGCTCGAAAAAAAGGATTTGATAATATCAATGTTGATTTGATCTATGGTATTCCAGGTGAAACATTACATGATTTAAGAAAAGATTTAGATTTATTACTAAAACTAAAACCAGATCATATCTCAACATATTCACTTATTGTAGAAGATAATACCAAAATAGGTATTAGTGGAGTGGTACCTATAAAAGAAGAATTAGATGCTTCTATGTATGAAGAAGTATGCAATACTTTAGATAAAAAGAACTATGAACACTATGAAGTATCAAACTTTGCTAAAAAAGGTAAAGAATCAAAACATAATATTAATTACTGGCACAATAACGAATACTATGGTTTTGGTTTAGGAGCTCATGGTTATATTCATGGTGTAAGATATGAAAATACACGTTCCTTAACTAAATATATTGCTGGTAAATATCGTTTAAAAGAAGAACTACTATCTAAACAAGATAAAATGGATAATGAAATAATGTTAGGTTTAAGATTAATGGAAGGTATAAATCTAAAAGACTTCTTTATCAAATATGGTATCAACCTAAAAGAAGCTTACGACCTACATGAAGTAATGCATGAAGAAGAATTAATATATAGTGATGGCTATATCTATATAAATCCACTTTATATTTATGTTATGAATGAAATACTAATTAAAATAATCTAATAAATAAAAAGTATAGGAGATTTAAATGAAGCAAGAAGAATTGAATGAAACAGTATATAAATTATTATTAAATGATCCTGATTACTACGATATTAAAATACTACCATCTGAGATGATTAACAAACTAGAACGTATTGCTAAAAAGAACAAATTAGAAGTAAAAGATGCATGGCGTTATGGTGTAACTACCATGCGTGAAAATCTAACTTCTGAAGTTTTTATTGAAAATCAACAACGTATGTTAAATTCATCTGTTATAAAAGACCAAGGACTTGACTTAGTTAAATTTATGAAAGGTTTTACTGAATATGATGAAATATCATATATCATAACTCCTTTACAAGCTATCTTAGTTAGAACACCAGATAAAGACCATATCTTAAGAGTAATAAGAGCAGCATATGGCTTATATGGTCTAAATCCTCGTGAAGAAGAGAATAGTACTTTATTTAAAGATATCCAAGAACAAATAATTATAATGAACTTACATCATACTAAGAATGGTGTAGAAGAAACTATTAAGAAAGGTTCTCGTATACATCCTAATAGTATTAAAATACTATCTAAAATAAGTTCCTTATTAGGAGTATCTACTGGTTTAATAAAACCTAAAAAGATATCTAAAATAACGATTACTGATCTAAGTAACTATGTTATTCAACCGAGTGTTAAAGATAAAATAGAATTATTTGAAATCTTAAATAGAGAAGCAACGGATGATGAACCTAGATATATGGATAAACACTTCGTTGGTGAATACATTGAATCCCCAACATACTATCCGTCAAAAAGACTTAATCAATAAGTCTTTTTTTTGACATACCATGTCTAAACCTTTATAATACATAACTGGTTAGTAGGTGAACTTATGGAACTAGAATTAAAACATTTTAAAAGTCAAAATGAAATGGATGAAATAGTATCTAGAAAGATGGGATACTATAATCGTAAACCATTAACTTTTACAGATGAAATGGAAAGCATTCTTAAAGAACTTACACAAACTGAGTTTTGTAAAGAATATATAAAATCAATTAAAAGAATAGATACTCAAGAAGTATTAGAATTCTTTGAAACATATACTAAAGGTGTAAGATCAACACAATCTATCAACTTAGATGTTCTTCACTATATCTTTAGAATGCTAGGTGAAGATAAATTTGAGAGTAAAGAAACACTTATGACATCTATTGAAGGAAATGTAAGAAAAGTAAATCCTTTAAGCTTACAAGTAAAAGCAGCTTTACCATCAGTTTTTGCAGCTGCTAGTGAAAAAGCTCTTATTCTTCCTGAAAACTTCACACCAGATGATTTAGCGATGTCTAAGATAATGTTCTCAGGCATCTTAGTAGGTTACCCTTTAACAGAAGCTACATCATCTATCTATATTCATGAATTAACTCATACAATGGTTGATTATGAACCAGGTATTGTAAATGATTACTTAAATAGAGAAGTACTAGAAATGTTTATGGAAAAACTATCTAGTTATCATAAAGATCAAGCATTATATGAAACTATTGTAAGAGATAGATACAAATCTTTAATTCTACCATTACAAGATTTAAAATCATCTAATGATGAATTTAAAAAACTAAAAGCATCTTGCTACATTGCATCAGCATATAAAGCAGATCACTTATTTGAATTATATTTAAACTCAACAGATAAAAAAGAATTCTTAAAAGGAATAACTAAAGTGTTAGATCGTAACTTATCACTAGAAGAATTATTAAGTAGTTATGAAATAACACTTGAAAATAGTGTAACATTAGCAAGAACTAAGAAAACTATATAGGAGGAATTATATGGATGCATTTTTACAAACAGAAGAAGAAAAATTACTCTTTGATATAGATCACATGGAATATAATCCAGTAAATAAAGGTATTCCTTTTGACCCAGTTTTAGATCGTATTATAAAAGTTCTAGATGACATGGGTGTTAATGAAGAATACGAAACAATATCACCAACAACTGATTTTAGTTTAAGAAGACCTAAAGAAACTTTAAACTCAGCTGGTATAATCTTAAAGAAAATACCTTGGATTGATGAAGATGTTCAATTAGAAATGCAAGAAATAATGCAAAAGAAATATTTCAGTCCCAAAGATTTCATTGATTACTTAAATAGTAATATCCAAGAAATAGATCCCTTCGATTTACCAATCGGTCTTTGTGAAACAACTAGCGCATCATTTTCTCATCTAACTAAATCAGTCTTCTATTATCCGCATCCAAATCCTGACATATCTTATATGACTACTATTAGTCAACCAGTCTTCTTTAAAGCAATATATGTTGGCTTTCCATATCATCAAAATACATCATCTATGATTGCTCATGAAATAGGTCATACTCAAGTAGAAAGTACAAAGGGTTTAAATAAAGATTACTTCTTACAAGAGTTTATTCCTATCTTTTTTGAGAAAATTGCTAGTATGGATGACGTTGAAAGTTTTAGAAGAATAGAAAGAACAAGATTACAAAATCTAAGAACTTGTATCAATGCCCTAAGAAAAACAAATACTGACTTTGTAACAGATGTAAAGGTATCAAAATATATTAAATCAACGTTACTAGCAGAAACCTTATTCTTTATGTATACAACTCTTGATAAAAAGTCAGGTGTAACACTATGTAACGATCTAACAGAAGTCCTAAGATCAAAGCCAGAACTACATCGTTTAAGAGACTTTATAGGCGATTATTGCATCTTAACAGGTCTTCATTCTGAAGATGTAATAACTCATAATTTAAAACTTTAAGCACTTTAAATAGTGCTTTTTTTATTTATTATTTATGATATAATTAATAAGAAAGTAGGTGCTTTTAAATGAATGACGATGAATTAGAAAAGACTAAACCCATCGAAAAACTATCAGATTTAAAAGAGAACTCATCAAGAGTTGAAAAATATGAAGAAGAACAAGCAAATCAAATTCAATCAAGAGTAGAAAAATACGATCAAGAACAAATGGCAGAAGCAATCTCAACTGCTGAAGAAGAAGCAGAAGAAGCTCTAGCTGAAAAAAATATAAATGAAGCGGAAAGCCTTTTAAAAGAAGAACAAGAAACAATTGAAAACATTCAAGAAGGCGATGAAGCTCCTAAAGAAAAATTCAATTTAATTAAATGGTTCAAGAATCTTCCTAAAAAGAAAAAGATTCTTGTATGTGTAATAACTGCTTTAGTAATAATCTTATTAGTTACATTAGTAATTGTTCTAGCAACTAAAAAGAAAGATACTACTGAACCTAAGAAGAGTGTTGAAGAAAGTGCACCAGTACAATTTGATAACTATACATATAAAGATGGTGAACTAATCTTTAAAAATGAAGCAGGTAAAGAAATAGGTAAGTATACTTGTGAAAACAAGGATGCTGAAAAGTGTTACGTAGCTTATAACAATAGAGATACTGATTCTCTAGATCAAGCTCGTAAAATCTACGAAAAAGATAATAAAGTAGTAGAGGAAAGAATGCCTATCTACAATGATAATTATGTATTTATCGTGGATAATAAATCTAAAGATGATAAATATGTTAAACTATATGCTATCGATACTAAAGATGAAGAATTATATAAGAGTGCTAAAGCTTATAGTAATAACTTAGTAGTAATCGAAGATACTGGTAGTGAATATGGTTTATTATCATTTGAAGATGAAAAAGTAGAAACTAAGATTAAACCAAAATTTAGTGGCTTATCAATGACTGATGGTAGCGAATACTTAGTAGCTAACTCATCATCTGGTCAAACAATCATTGATCAAACAGGTAAAGAATTATCAAAAGAAATTCCTAATAACATCACAATTAAATCTTACTCTAAAGACTTAATCGTTGGTCAAAAAGGTGCTGAATATAACGTATATGATTATGAAGGTAAAGAAATAACTTCTGGTTATAAATTTGCTAAAGCAATTGATGGTTATATTGGTTTAGTAAGAGATGGTAAAGTTTTCATTAAAGATAAAGATAACGTTAAATATAACGAAGATGGTATCAAACTAAGAAATGATGACTATATCAAAACATATTACTATGATGAAGATGGTAAACCAGTAAAAACAAAAGTATCATTCGATTTACTAGCTAAAGATAATCAAATCCAAGTAACAACATATGGAGAAGATACAAAAGATGATAAAGTATTCTATATCAATACTGTTGAAGGACTAGCTAATAAAAAATATGATTACGTTAATTACTTTGATGGCGTTCTATACTTCTATAGTGATGCTGGTAAAGAAAACTTATTAGGTTCATATACATGTAATAATAAGAATAATATCAAAACAGCAGATGATGAATATACATCTTGTATGATTGCTAAAGATACAGTATACGAAGATAACGATATGACACCAGTAGCTGAAAAAGATCGTAATAGTCGTATTCCAATCATTAGTTCTCGTTATGCTTACATAACAGATGGTTCAAGAGTATCTCTATATGACTTTGTAGATAAAACAAAGAAAGCTAATTACAACTCAGTAAATACTTATACTCCAGAAAATGGTGGTAAAGTAACATTATCAGAAAATAGCTTCATCTCAATAGCTAAAAACACAAAAGGTAAATTTGGTGTTATCAAATTTGAAAACGGAACACCAACATCAGTAAAATCATTCGATTATACTAATGCTGAAATGATGGGCGGCTTCATTATTGCTGATGAAGGTACAAATGAATGGATAATCATTGATTTAAATAAAAAGATTGCAAACTATAATGGTGGCAAATTCAATGATAAGATTAGAGGCATCTCACCAAATTACGATTACGTAAAAACAAAAGGTGGTTCTAACTATAAGATCTATACTATTACAGGTACTGAAATAAAATCTGATAAAGATTCATTCGTTTATGTTGAATTATATAAAGATTTCTTTGCTGGCGTTAATAAAGATAACGAAGTAGCATTATATAACTACCAAGGTACAAAACTAACAGAAGGTATTAAACTAAGTAGTAAAGATTACTATGGTGTTACTAATGTAGCTTTCAAAGATGCTCAAAAGCAAGGATCAATTTATATGATCAAAGTATTAAATGGTTCTGACTATATTTTAGAAACAATGACTAACTATGGTGACAAGAAAGAAGAGAAGCCAGTCGTTGAAGAACCAAAAGAAGAACAACCTGAAAATAAAACAGAATAAAAGATTCTAGAAATAGAATCTTTTTTTGATTATAACTACTATAACAAATTATTATAACTAATACCCCTTGACAATATAAAAAGTTATATTAAAATAAGTGATACATTGAGAAGGGCAATCTTCATAATTCCTCCCATAGTAATCATGAAGATAATTTTCAATTTAAAAAAGAACTGCGTTAACAGTTCTTTTTTTATTTATCTAAATAATAAGCATAGTATTCATCGAATGTAATATTATCATCGTGAATAATCTTTGCTGCCTTTAAACCAACGTATCTAAAATGCCATGATTCTGTTTTATAACCAGTAATATCTGCTTTACCTTCTGGATAACGATGAATAAAACCATACTTATAACAATTATCTAACATCCACTTAAACTCAGCTGATTCACCAAACTTATCAGAACCACCATTTTCAAGTGAAACAATATCAATTCCTAAACCAGTTTGATGTTCTGAGTATCCAGGTCTAGCTGCATAAGAGTCAGCGTATTTATTACCTTTAGCACTAAATTGTTTATATATATCTTCTTGATCTTTATAAGATCTATAAGAAGAAGTAACCATTAAATGAACACCTAATTCTTTTAATGCATCATCATGCATCTCCTTATAAGCATCTGCAACATGTTCTAATACTTGTTGATTATCATAAGCCATTGATAAACTAATCTTCTTTAAATTCTCTGGCTCATAATCACTAGGCAAGTGGTAGAACTTATTTACTAAAACTAAATTACCTTTTTCTAAATCAGAATCATAGTTATCATTATAAAATCCCTTGTTAGAGTGAACATTAACACGAGCTACTATTAAATCACTATCATCAATACTTATATTAGTACCATTATAGTATTTAATATATTCATCGAAGTTCTTATCAATATAATACTTTTCAGCTATTATCTTATAATAATCTTCACTAAATTCATTTTCGAGTAACCAATCCATGTGTTCACTGCTAAGTCTTTGATCAATCTTTTTTGCTTCCTCTAATGAATAACCAATCTGTGTTAACTTATATTCGTAAGTCTTATGATATTTAATTTGTTTTGATAACTTAATACCTTGTGACCCTATATAATAGAAACAAATAGATAAAACAACAAAGTAGACCAAGAACTTCTTAACCCA
>CADBLZ010000001.1 GCA_902795675.1 uncultured Erysipelotrichaceae bacterium | reverse complement strand
TTCTTTTACACTAACACTATTTTTACCATCATAATACCAGTAACCACCAACATTATATATTTTATTCTCTGACCAACCTAAATCGATTAGTAATTTTTTTGTCATGCCGGCATAACCACCACCGCCACACATTAGAAAGATGTTTTTGTTTTTAGGAAAGATGTATTCTAAGATATCCATTGATTCTTCATAGTTAGCAACATATTTACCGTTTTCATCAATACTAAATAATGTAGCACCTTGATATGTATTACCTACTTCTTCTGGTAAACCAGATACTGGAATGATGTAAGGTAACGGGATTACTTCAAAACCTTTAACAAAACCAGATAAGTAACTATCACCGTCAATGGCAGCATAGTTTCCTGGATCAATTAACATACGCATATCACGATAAACAGAGTCTGAACGATTTAAATATTTATCAATTGTTTTTTCGTTAATATTCTTATCAATACCAAACATTTCACCTCTAATACCTTCTTCAACTTCAGGTTTAGGGAGTAATCTTTCACGTGTACTTGCATATAATAATGTACTAATAATAGATATAAGGAGGAATATTATTAGTAAGGTCCCAAATAGTTTTTTCTCAAACTTTTCTTTTTGTTCTTTTACCATAATATCCACTTCCCTCTTGTATATTATTATATACTATTTTGTATAGTTAAATAAAGGGTTAGTTTAATTAACTAAACTAAAAGTTGAATTAAAAAAAGAACTAGCTTCTAGTTCCTCTTTCTTGATCATTATATTCAGTAATTCTTTCTTGATCAAATTCTTTTTTTGCTTGAGCGATATAAGGATTATTATCTTGGCAATTATATAATTCTTCATAGAATAAGTTAGTAACAGTTTCAATTAAGTTTGTTATTGGTTCACTGCTTTGAAATAACCATTGTTCTGCTAGTTTTGATTTATAAATATCTTTAGGAATATCAATGGTAACAGTTTCTTTATATGAACGGTGTCCTGTTTTAATACCAATAAGAGCTTTTTCAATTACTAACCAAGTTTTTTTATTAAATGATTCGACAGTTATTTTTTCCATATAATACATCCCCCTTAGTAGATAATATTATAAATAAAGATTAACTATTTAGCAAATTTAACAGTTATCTTCAAATGTTAAAGGTATCTCATGAGTTATATCAATACCTCTATTTGTTTTAGCTTTTATTTTGATATATAGAGTATTATCTTTTAAGATATTACATGTTTTTTTATAGTTATCTACTTTAAATGATACTTTAGATAAGAAGTCTTCTAGAGTTGTTTCATCTTTATATTCAAAGTGAGCTATTTTGGTATCTTGTGTTTCACCAGATTCATATAAGATACATTCAAACTCAGTATATTTATCTTTGAAGTCATCACCACAATAATTAATATCTGATATTTGAAGAGACATATTGTTATTGTTATATGCAATAGTTCCTTTTACAGTGAAATCTTGACACATAGTAGTTATTTCTTCTAGTTTAATATTTTCATCTTTATTACGATTCATAAAGATGATTGTACCTGTTATAAGAAAGCCAATTAGTAATAAAACAACTATAAATATTAGATATTTATTACCTCTTCTAAAATGACCATCTAGTAAGTCATCTAAAGATACATTATAATCTTTAGACATTTGTTTTAATAGTTCTATATCTGGTAAGTTTTTACCATTCTCCCATTTAGATACAGCTTGATAAGTAACGTTATATTTATCAGCTAAATCTTTTTGAGTTAAGTTATTATCTTTTCTAATTTTTTTTATGAATTCACTTATTCTATTATTATTCATATTATCACCTATTTTGTTAGTTTATATGCTTTATATTCTTCTCTAAAACTTCTTAAGTTATCAGTCATGAATGTTATACTTGGACTCTCTGTAAGTAGTCTTACTAAGTTTATTCCTTCCTTGTTTTTTAATGTATCATTATCGAAACCGTCACCATTAGTTAATCTAAATAATTCATGTGTGTAATCTTTCATTGATTCTACGTCCATATTATTAAAAACATCTAAAACTATTAAGTATGATAGGACATTAGTGTATGCGTCAAAACCATTAATAGTCATATATTTAGTTAAATCATCTTTAGATTTTATATCGATATTAGCTTCACGAGATAGATACTCTTTTACTCTTTTCATATCAAAACGGTTTCCGTTACTGAAAGATAAGATAGTTTGTATTATACGATTTAAATAAACATCTTGCAAAACATTATAAAGACTTTCTATACGTAAGTTATCAGCCATTCTGTATTCTTTGATGTATCGCAAATATTCTGCTGCCATACGGTCACCAAAACGACCTTCTAGTTCAGCAAAATAATTTACCAAGTCAACTCTTTCATTATCATAGTCACCATATAACATGGCTCTTATAGCATGAAAGCATTCATGAACAAAAGCACGGAAGTCAGTTATAGTATGATCTCTAAATACTTCAACATAAGTTTCTTTTCCAAGACTGAGAGTTATACCTTTAACGGCAAGATATGAGTTGGTAATATCATAATCATCTGTATCAATTATTTGAATCATGTGATTTTTGGGATTACATATTTTACCAATACATCTTGTTATTCTAGGATCTTTAAATAGTAAGAATAAATCATGTGTCATAGTTACTAAGTCATCATCTGAATAAGTGATTCTGTTATCAGCATGATAATCGCTTCTTTGATATTGGTATCTATCTCTTGTTATTGTTCCTACTTTATTAATCTGTTTTCTAACTTCTTTAGGTAAGTTAGAAAAGTTAAGATAATACGTACTATAAAAAGCACAATAATCTAACTTAGCCGGTCTTTCCATAATAGCTAAAGATGTTACATCATAATTATCTTTTGTTATGTTTTTATTTTTTAACAAATCATAGTAAAACTTAACAGCATAATCGTTACGTGCTTTGACTGCTTCTCTAAGTTTGGAAAGAATTACTCTTTCACTCCATTTATATTCCATTTTATAGCCCCCATTAAAGTTTCTTATTCAACATGTCCCCAACGTTTAAATGGAAATAAGATGAAGTCAGCTGTTCCTTTTATTTGTTTTATATTAAAGGCACCAAAATAACGTGAATCAAGTGATACTTCACGATTATCACCCATAGCGAAGTATTCATCTTCACCTAGTTCGATTGGTTCAAAGTTATTTGTGATACCAATTGCGTAATCATCCTCTTGGATTTTACCATTAACATATATTTTACCGTTTTCACATGTTACTGTTTCACCTGGTAAAGCTATTACTCTTTTGATTAAGTCTTCGTTATATTTTTGACCATTTATTTCTTCATTAACATGAATTACTATAATACTAAAGCGTTCTATTTTACCTCTTTTATTTAGTAACATTACTTCGTTTTCATGTAGTGTTTTTTCCATTGAGTTACCATTTACTAGAACTGGTGTTACAAAGAATGTTCTTACTACAATGACAGCAATAAGTATTAAAACATATGGTAATAATTCTTTGATATTTTTTATTATAGTTTCTTTTGTCATTTATGTTCACCTCTTTTATTTTAACATATTTTATCTATTATGTTATAATTTTAATAGTGATAGAATATGAGTAAATTAGATAATAAAAAGTTTATGGTAATTATTTTAATTAGTTTATTAATTGTTCTTGGTGTATGTATTTTTATATTCATTTTTGAGTTAAATAGAAGTGAAAAATTAAAAGATCATACAACTAATTCAATTCTTGTAAAGGAAAGCTATAGTTATGAAAAAGATTTAGGTCTTAATAATGTATATGGTATTCCTTTAGATAATGTAAATAGTAAGAACTATACAACAACTATTAGTTATGAAGACGGTAAAGCTAAGAAGTTAATTGAAGAAATAACTATTAGATATCGTATGATGGTTGATAGTAGTACTAAGAAGTATTGTAATTCATATAATGATATAGAAGATGGTTATATGTTAATCTGTAAGGTAGATAGTAATGGTATTATGATTACTAATAGTTTTGATTTAACGAAAGTTGATAATCCGGTTAAGACAAAGAATTATATTATTAATTTAGATAGTAAGTTAAATGATAGTATAGATGTTCTTTATGAAAAAGGATTCGAATTAATGAAAGTTTTAGAATAAAAAAAAAGAAAGAAATTAATTTCTTTCTTTTACTTTGTATTCTTTTCTTAAACCTTTTAAGAAGTTTAGTTTAGCACGTCTTACCATACCCTTCTTAACTACTACTATTTTATCAATAGCTGGTGAGTTAACTGGGAATACTCTAGTAACACCAATACCAAATGATTTCTTTCTTACTGAGAAAGTTTCTGATACTGATCCACCTTTTTTAGCAATTACTAAACCTTCGAATGATTGGATACGTTCTTTCTTTCCTTCTTTTACCCATACATCAACACGTACAGTGTCACCTACACGGAATTCAGGAATATCGCTTCTTACATGTTTTTCATTAATTTTATCAACTAAGTTTGCCATATTGTATTTCCTTTCTATATCTATATTTACTTACCGGGAAATCATAGACATAATATCTTACCAGCGGATTTCCTTCCTTGAAGCAATAAGATTATAGCAAAAAAAAAGCATTAATGCAAGTCATTATGCTTTTTCTTTGATCTCATAAGTGGTTTTTCTTCAGATACAGCTTTTTTTAAGTAGTAACATTTAGCACACATTGGTTTGTAAGTTACACTATCAAAGCCGTCAATTGCTACTTGAGCACCTTCTGTTACCATTTTACCATTAACAAAACGAGCATTAAAGATAGCTGGTTCACCACATTCACATAGTGATTGATTTATTTCTTCCATCTTGTCACATAGTTCCATTAATCTAATTGAACCAGGGAATGCTTTCGTTTTGAAGTCTGTTCTTAAACCGTAAGCAAAGACATCTATATCAAATTTAGATACAATGATACGTAATTGTTCTACTTGCGTAGGTGTTAAGAATTGAGCTTCATCAACCATGATACAAGATGTTAAAACATTATCTCCTTCAGTTATTAAACGAATGATGTTATCACGAGGTGAGATTAGGTAATCAACTTCTTGTGATGCACCAATTCGACTTACTATTTTAGTGTCTCCTTTTTTATCTTTAGCTGGTTTTAAGATTAGTACTTTATCCCCTATTTCTGTGTATTGATGAGCGTTTTGTAGTAATTGTGTTGTTTTACCACAATTCATTGCGCCATATTTATAAATGAATCTTGCCATAAGGTCCCCCTATATAATTTATTAGTATTTGATTGGTTTTGGTGCTTTTTGTCTTTGAGCACTCCATGCGATTACAAATAAGACAGCAATAACACCAGCTACCATTAGTATTTTAACCATTAAAGCAGATGTTCTTTCTTTTCTATTTGCTTCTTGTAACCATTTTAGAGCATACTCTGATGCTGTATTAGAAGAGTTTAAGTGAATGTTATAAACTCTTTCTTTTTCTTTAATAGTAGTATTATCAACGTAACCTTCAGTACGTGCTACGCATGTACCATAGTCACCCATATTACATGTATCAAAGATTTCTTCTAAAACAGATAAGTATGTTGGTTTCTTTTCAGTATCTTTTTTATATTTGATATAAAGATCTAATTCTTTATTCATCTTTTCACCAGAGTCACCAACAAAAGCTGGATAGTAAGTTAATAGATTTAGTGAATCTTTTAAATATATTTCACGGTCTTTATCAAAGTCTACTTCAGGGATTGAACTACTTCCTTCAATAATTCCTGTTTCGGGATTTAATGTAAGAGATAATTCGTAATCAAATGAATTATTATCTTTTTCATATTCAAAAGATACATTCATATTAGAATTATCAACAGTAGATGCTTTTACTGTTACTTTTATTCCTCTAGCTTTATACTTTTCAATATATAGTTTAGTTAATTCATTATTATTTATTTCTTGAGCATAATCTGTTATTGAATAAGCATTAACAGTTACGATACCTATTATAAATAATAGAACTGTATATAATATTTTTTTCATTATCTTCCACCCATTCCTTTTTCTTCTGTTTCCATTACTTCTAGATAGATTGCACGTTTTTTTATTTCCATATATTTAACACGTAGTTCATTATCTAGTAAACGTAATTTTTTTAAGTTACTTTGAAATTCTTGATTACTTAAGAATTTTTTATATCGATTAACAAGGATTTCTCTTGTTAATTCAACTTCATCTAAGACGATACTGACATCTCCCTCATCTGCTTCATCATCATTGATGCAAGCTAGAGCCAATACTAAAAGTTTTTTAAATGTTTTACTAAACTTAGTTGATAAGATATTGTTTATCATTTCTTTATCAACTACTTTGATATCATCTACTTCTAGGTAATCTTTTTTTGTTTTAGGTTTAAAAGTATACCCTTCTAGTTCAGTTAAGTTTAATAATTCTTTTTTTAAGTTTTCTTTGGAAACTTTGTATTGAGACACGAGAGTCACCTTCTTACTTTAATAAGTCTTTTCGTCTTTCTTCTGTCCTTTTTATTCTTTGTGTTTCACGCCATTCGTTTATTTTTTTATGGTCACCTGATACTAATACTTCAGGTACTTTCATACCACGATATTCTTCTGGTTTAGTATATGTTGGATAATCTAGTAAGTTATCAGTGAATGATTCACTATCTAAGCTTGTACTAGTTATAACACCAGGTATTAAACGAGTGATGCTATCTATTAATATCATAGCAGGAATCTCGCCACCTGTTAAGACATAATCACCAATACTTATTTCTTGATCAACAAGAGTTCTGATTCTTTCATCAAAGCCTTCATAATGTCCACATAAGATTATTATATGTTTTTTATCTCTTAGTTCATAAGCCATTTGTTCTTTATATGTTATACCATCTGGGGTCATTAAGATACGATAAGCTTCATGATTTGGATCGATATCATCTATACAATCGAAGATTGGTTCACAACGAAGAACCATTCCTCCACCACCACCATATGGTGTATCATCTACTTGGTTATTAGATAGTTTTGAATATGAACGAAAGTCGATTAAGTTTATTTCAACTTTGTTATCTTTAATTGCACGTTTGATGATGGATTCAGTTAAGACACCTTCAAACATGTTTGGAAATAATGTTAAGATATCTATTTTCATATTATCAAGTCCTTAGCATTCTTTGTATATATTATTTTGTTTTCTTTATCTATATGATCAATGAAGTTTGGATTATATGGAATGTAATATGGTTTAGTATAGTTAATATCTAATAAGATATTTAAACCATTATAATGAATACTTTGTAATGTACCTAGTTCATTATTATCATCAATTATTTTAAAACCTATTAGTGTTTCTAATATTACTTCATCATTATTTAAGTTTAGTTCTTCTTCTAAGATATAAACATTAAAGTTTTTATATATTAATACTTCATTAATATTAGTGTATCCTTTGAATGTTACCATGTCATAATCTTTATGCACACGATATGATGTTATTTCTTCTTTGATATGACCTTCACCTATATAAAGATTATTACCTACTTTAAATATTTTATCTTTATGTAATACATCAGATTTAATTCTAAGTTCACCTTTTATACCATGTGTATTAACAATTTTACCTATTTTTATATAGCCCACTATTTATCACCCAATTCATACATTATGATACTTCCAGAAATACCAGCATTAAGTGATTCACATTCTTTATTTATAGGTATATAAATAAATTCATCACATAATGATGATGTAGTATCTTTGATACCATTTCCTTCATTACCTATTATTATACCAAATTTATCATGGTTATTATTGATTGTTTTTAGGGTTTTACCACCAGTTACTTTAGTACCATAGATATAATAATTATCTTCTTTTAAGATAGGTAATACTTCTTCTAAGTTTTTTCTAATAGTGTTTATTTTAAATAGCATTCCTTCTGTACTTCTTATTACTTTAGGATTATAAATATCAACTGTATCATCTGATAATATTACAGTATCAAAATTAAAAGCAACGGATGATCTGATTAATGTACCTAAGTTACCAGGATCTTGAATGTTATCTAAGATTAGAACTTTGTTTCCTACTTGTTCTTCTTTTTTCTTTTCTACTACACCAATTATTTTTTGAGGAGTTACAGTATCAGTTAGTTTTTTTAAGACATCATATGATACATATGTTGTTTTTATGTCATATGATGGATCTGATTCCGGAACACAGATTACTTCTTTTAGTAAGTTAGCTTTATAAGCTTCTTCTACTAAGTGATAACTTTCAACAAGAAATAAGTTTTGTTCATCACGATATTTTTTTTGTAATAGTTTTGATATTTCTTTTATATGATTGTTATCAAGAGATGTTATTATTTCCATTTTATTCACTCCTTAATCTTTTTCTTGCAAGTTTATAATATGGGTATCTAAGTGATACTTGATACCAGAATCTGTCACTATGATTAGCTTCATAGAAGTGACATAGTTCATGAACGATTACATAATCAATTAACGTAACATCTTTTTTTAGTAATTCACTATTTAAAGTAATTATTTTTTTAGTTACGTTATTAACACCCCATCTAGTAGACATTTTTCTTATTCGTAAACTAAATTTAGGAATGTCAGTGAAGTTATTTAGTTGTAGTTTCATTCTTTCACTAAAGATACGTGAACATTCTTCTAAGTACCACTTGTTAAATTTTTGCTCATTTTTAGTGTAGATCATGTCATCATCGATGTATGTTTTTTTAACACTTTCATCATAAACGATAGTATATGGTTCACCAAGGTAAGTAAATATTTTATCAACATCATCACGAGCTGCTTGTTTGTTATAAAGTTTAGTTAAGCTTTTTTCATTACTCGCAATCATTCTTTTTATTTCAAATTCAGGAACAAGCGAATTACAAGAAATATATAATTCGTTATTCTTAAAACGAAAGGTTACATTCTTTACTCTTTTTCTTATTATATTTACTTTTATTATTTTATTATCAAGCATTACTTCCATATATATCACTTCTTATATTTTAACATAAAAAAGGAAGTAATAGAATTACTCTATTACTTCTTTTTGATATAAGTTCCTATATTCCTCATTATCTTTTATTAGAGATGAATGAGTACCTTTACCTGTAACAATACCTTTATTAACAATGTATATTAAATCGGCATCCATGATTGTTGAAAGACGATGAGCAACAATTATGATAGTGTGATCCTTTACTAAATCATCGATAGTCTTTTTAATATATTCTTGTGATTCATTATCTAATGCTGATGTAGCTTCATCGAATAAGATTACTTTAGTGTTCTTTAGTAATGTTCTAGCAATTGCTAAACGTTGCTTTTGACCACCAGATAAGTTAACACCACCTTCACCAATAGTAGTGTTATATTGATCTTTTAATCCCATGATGTAGTCATCAATATAAGCTTTTTTACAAACTTCTCTTATTTCTTCTAAAGTGATATCTTCTTTAACAACTTTGAAGTTGTTGAAGATAGTATCATTAAATAAGAATGGTGTTTGTCTAATTATAGAGATATTCTCTCTTAATGAATCTTCAGTTAATGAAGATAGTTTTTGGTTATTGATTAAGATTTCGCCTTTGTTAGGTTCAAAGTAGCGTAATAATAAATTAAATAATGTTGACTTACCTTCACCAGAACGACCAACAATGGCAATCTTTTTATGTGGAACTATTTTCATGTTAAGACCTTTTAATACGTAGTCTTCATTTTTACGATATCTAAAATGAACATCTTTAAACTCTAATATTATGTCTTTATCATTTAATACTTTACGACCGTATTTTTCATCTTTATATAATTTGTTATCTAAGATTTCTCCTAGACGTTTTAGAGCAACTGATACTTTGTTAAAGTTAATACCAAATTCATTTAATCTTTCAACAGCTTCATCTACTCGATAGATGATGTTGTTGATTAATACGAAACCTGCTAGTGAAGTATTACCATGCATTACCTCTAAACCAACAGTTACATAAATGATTGTTTGGATGATAAAGTATGTACCATTATTAAGTAAGTGATACATAGATTCATCATTTGATTGTTTTTTCTCTTTGTTAAATAAGTTAATGATTGTATTATTAACGTTATTATTAATTGTTTTCTTAATACCTAAAGCTTTGATTTCTCTAACACCTGAGATATTTTCAGTTATATCTTTAACATATTTATCAGATACTTTTTTGATTTCTTCATGGTTCTTTTTAATCTTTGGATAATAGATATTAGCGAAGATAAACATTGAACCACATAAACCGATTAGTTCAAGACCTGCTGAAACAGATATTGTAAATGTTATAAAGACGAAAACAACAGCTGTTACTAATCTAGTAGATAGTTTAATTAATAGTGATAATAAGTCTAAGATGTTATTTGGATCAGTATACATACGATTAACGAATTCACCTGTACCAATTTCTTCGAAAGCAATTGATGGTAAGTCATTAATCTTTTTGTATAAGTCACGATTTATCTCGGACATAAAATTAGCTTGTAAGCGATTAAATATTCTGTTTATTGGGTAATCTAAGATTGACCAACATAAGATATTTAAGGCACCATTAATAACTATAAGTATTAGGAAGTTATGTAAATTAACCTCCGATAAAGCTTCATACATGTCAGCCCATACCAGTGTTCCAAGAACTGGTGAAGCATACATGATGACAGAAAGTATAATATAAAGAGCTATGAGAAGTTTTTCATTTTTAAGATATCGTAAAAGTATCTTAAAATATTTCAACTTTTTCATATAAACTCCTCTATAAGATTAGAGTGTTACAAAAGCAACATCTAATCTTCTTTCTATAATAAATTTTAATTGAATTTTAACATTGCTCATCTATAACACTCCTTTCTTTTTTAAAATTCCTCTTCATTATAAACATAAAAATAAAAGATGTCAACTTTATTTAGTTGACACCTTATTTTTTAAATGTTTTAGTTTATGATATGTTTTGAAAGCAAACTTATAAATACCAAACCAGAAGTTAGATATTATTAGATCAAATTCACCTACTAATTCTACTACTTGTCCACCGAAATCTCTTTTGAATGAATATAGACCATAGAATGGATTTGTTTCTTCATTAAAGTCACCTGTTATACCATAGAAGTTATAACGACGCATGTTATGTTCGAAAGCATATTTAACACCAGCATAGTGTGTTGTATAAGCACTTTGGAATTTCATGAATTTACCAAATGAACCACCAACTAGAGATAATACTTCATCATTTGTTTTGAAGAATAGAATGGCACCTAATTCAATTAGATTTCCATTTTCTTTTTTACTCTCTTCCATTTCATTAATGTTCTTTTTGAATCTTTCGATATTATCTTCTGATTGTTTTATTTTTTTATTTAGTTTATCTTGATTCTTTGAAGAATCATTCTGTTCTTTTTTTAGATTAGAAAGAAAGTCTTCTTCTTTTTGTAAATCTTGTTTTAAGTTTTTGATATAGTCATCATGATTGAATTCAGCTACTAAGATCATAGCTTCATCTTTCTTTTTATATTCATGATACATTTTTTTATAATAAGATAATGGACGATCTTGGAACTCACGACGAGATGATGTATCATTCATGATTTCATGGAAGATTTCCATTTCATCTTCTTTAAGTTCTCTTACTTTAACACCCATCTTTTCATTTTTACGTAAGATTTGTCTTGTTTTGGGATCCATATCTTTAAAGATATCTTCTTCTGTTTTACCTTTAGTATTTAAAGTAAAGATCCAACGAGGTTGCATATCTTCCATCATGATTGTTTCACCATGATATTTACAACCTAAGCTTTTTAAATTATCTACTACATAATGGTTATCGAAGCCACCTTCAACAATATCACCTTTGATATCTCTTTCTTGTAGTTCAACATATGGATCAAATTTGATAAAGATTGCATTATGTTTTTTAGCATATGTTTTTAGATTAGTTATAAAGAATTTTAATAATTCTTTATCTTTGTAATCAATTAGAAAACCACGTGGTGAATAGAACATATTCTTTTTAATAGGTGTCATTTTAGATAGTAATAAAGTTGCAGCAACAACTTTACCGTTATCTTTTACGCCTACTAGATGAGTAATCCATCCTGTGCCACTTTTAAGTTCACCCCAAGATACATTTTGATGAAATGAACCATATGGGTGGTTGTTTGCAAATGAAGTAAATTCTTTCTCTGTTAGTTCTAAAAATTCCATTTATATCACCATCTTTATTATAACATAAAAAGCAGTTTGATAACTGCTTTATGATTATTTATTTAATGCTTCGTAATTACTTAGTAGTGCTTTATATGTATCTATATCTTTTAGATTTAAGTTATTATATAAAGTATCATATGTATTTATAACAATAATTATTTGAGCATATTTATTTATTTTGTTTTGTTCATTTATAGTATTTTCTATTTTAGCAATATCTGCTTTTAATAATGTTAATACATCATTAACTATTTGTTCTTGGTAATAGTTAACTTTAGTTTTTAAGATATCTTTTGTGTTATCTGTTAATGAAGATATTTTAGCATAAGCATCATTATATTTTTTATTGTTATATAATTCAACAACATTAGTATATAGTTCTTGATAACTAGATGATACTAAGTCTAAACTATTTTTTAATTCTTCTTTAGTAGTACTTTTTATTACTTCAATATTAGATAATGAATCTAAGTATTTATCATATGTGTTATATACTAAGATAAAATCATTTAATGTATTAAAGTTATCTTCTACTAAAGTATCAATCCATGTTTTATAAATCTCTTTAGTAACTGTATCTAAATCATCTTTAGTAATACTAGCAGATAGTTTTTGAATCTTTGATACATCACCTGTATCTTTAAAGATATTTAATTCTGCTTTATATTCACTTAGTATTTCTTCATCTGTTTTAGATGGTTCTACTTCTTTTTTGTTACCAGTATTATTAATTGAGTTATTTAAGTTTTTAGTAAATGATAAACCAAAATAGATAGCGGCTCCACCTACTACTAGAATAATAATAGTAACAACTAATGTTAAGATTTTAGAACGTGATTTGACACTTTGTTCTGAATCAAATGTATATGTAGCTATTTCGTTATCTTCGATTTTGTTTTCATGGAAATCAGTTATTTCTTCTTCTGTTTTAGCAGAAGATTTTAAATCTGGCATTTCTAGTGATGGATCAATTTCTGCTCCACAGTGAGTACAAAACTTTTCCTTTACACTTACTTCTTCTCCACATTTTAGGCAT